>DGWH01000092.1:0-9200 GCA_002395225.1 Christensenella sp. UBA4263 | reverse complement strand
TTGGACATGGCCAGAATCATCTTGCGGATACTCTCTGCCTGCTGATCTGCCTTTGAGGTAAAGTCGAGCCGTTTGAGTTTGGTGACGCCGTCAACCAGCTGCGCCACCTCTGTCCCGAACTCCTGCTCAATGACCTCCTGGGTGCATCCCTCGCAGTCCTCCACCGTGTCATGCAGAAGACCGGCCGCAATGGTCGGCGCATCCAGCATCAGCTTGGCCAGAATGCTGGAAACGGTGAGCGGATGGATAAAATAGGGTTCACCGCTTTTTCTCTTCTGTCCCTCATGTGCCTTTTCAGCAAAATGGTAGGCCTTGGAAACCAGGTCCACATTTGCCTCAGGATGATATTTGATCAGAATTGCAAGCAGCTGCTCAAGGTTTGTACATTCATCCTGCGTCATGTTCCCCTCCTCTTCAGGCCTCAACGTTGGCCATTTGCCTGAGCCATTTTGTCAGCATCCTGTTAAAAACAGGGCCATTTCTGAGTTATTGTGCTGTTTTCCGCGTCTGAAACTGACTGAACAGTGAACTGTCCTCAAGCCGCTTTTTCTCTTTGCTGGGAATCAGTTCATAGCCAAACGGATCGATGGAAAGCCGGATCACTCCGCTCTGCGAAAAAACGATCAGGGCAGCCAGGACGACCCTTTCCTCCCGTCCGCAGATTTTTGCCAGCGTTTTCAGTCCCGGTTTTGAAAGTACCTGCGCCCGGAAAACCTTGAACATTTCCACCAGATCCTCGCGTGTGCTGGAAATAGAATCCAGCCAGCGATCCAGAGGGCTTTTCTGAATGCCGGGGGCTGTATGGCTGTGTACGGCGATTTCGCAGTTCCCCAGTGCCCGGCGGATTTCCGCCGTTTCCCCTGCCCAGAACACGCCGTCCATCAGAATCACCCGGCGGTACCTGGCACGGATCTGCGTATAGTCCGGTGCCATAATGACCGTGTTGAATCCGCGGGAATCCTCACAGGTGGAAATGGCAAAGTCCGTGTCCGAATTCATGAGAAGCTGCGCCAGCGGGACCGCATTCTGCCGAAGCCCCTGGGGCGTATGGAACACGATCAGGGTACCCTGAATTTCCGACTGCAGGACGGGGTTATACCGGCTGAAAAGCTCCTTTTCATCCAGGTATTCGGCCGTATCTGCGGCACCGTCGGCCCGGGCCATGCCGGACAGAAGCCAGGTATCAATCTCGCTCTGCTGCTGCATGCAGAGATTCTGAAAGTGCTTCTGCGGCACCGATGCCTTCATGGCGCTGACATCGCACTGGACCGACCGCTGTCCCCGCCACTCGTTGATGTACAGAGAGGCGATCAGGTCTGCCGTCTGCGGCAGGGAGCCCAGAAGATGGCCTTTCCGGAACCAGATGGCCAGCAGCTTCCGGTTCTCATCGCCGATGGTCATCCGCAGATGGAAATTGTCCTTCCCCAGCCCTCTTGCATCTGAAATCTCCAGTCCGGAGAGATAAAAGACCGGCGCCGTGTTTCCGAATCCCACCGGCTGCATGACCTCAAATGCCTCAACAAAGTCATTGGTCAGCTCAACCGGCTTCACTTCAAGGTCATATTCCTGCACCGGCAGATAGATTTTCGGATCCACACATTCCCGGATGATTTCATCCAGCCGTTTCTGAATGGCGGGCAGCATCTCCTGCCGGACCGTGAGACCGGCCGCCTGTGCGTGTCCGCCGAAGCGGATGAAGAGATCCGAGGCCGCGGTGAGGACCTTGTGAATATCTATGCCGGGGATGGAGCGGGCCGATCCTACACAGGTCCCGTCCGTGCCGATGGAAAAGACGATTGCCGGCCAGTGATAGCGCTCCACCAGCCGTGAGGCCACCAGCCCGACCACGCCCTGTTCCCAGCCTTCCCCGCTGACAATCAGGATCCGGTTCTCGATAAAGTCGATGTTCGTTTCGACGAATTCCAGCGCTTCACTGAACATCCGCATTTCCAGTTCCTTGCGCTTATCGTTGTATCCGTCCAGTTCGCCGGCAATCTGCCGGGCCCGTTCCAGATTGCGGGTCATCAGCAGTTCCACGCTCCGGCTGGCCAGGGCGAGACGGCCGCCGGCATTGATGCGCGGCGCCAGCTTGAAGGCGATGTCCGTCGAGGTCAGGACATCGGTGACATTGGCCACCTCCAGCAGCGCGACGATTCCGGGACGCTTGGGTTCGGCCATGGCCTTGAGGCCGTTATAGACGATAATCCGGTTTTCATCCACCAGCGGGACAATGTCCGCCACCGTGGCCAGCGCGGCCAGATCCCAAAGGCCTTCAATGGCATTTTCACCGCCCAGGGCGTAGAGAAGCTTGAAGGCGACGCCGGCACCGCAGAGCCGCCGGAACGGATAGTTTCCCAGGAGCGGATCCAGGACCGCCTCACATTCGGGGATCTGTTCCCCCATCTGATGATGATCCGTCACGATGACCCGCATGCCCAGTTCCCTGGCCCGTGCCACTTCCTTGACGCTGGTAATGCCGCAGTCAACGGTAATCAGCAGCTGCGAACGCGCGGCAATCTGTTCAACGGCCGGAATGTTGAGGCCGTATCCCTCCCCGTGCCGGTCCGGAATGTAGTAATCCACGCTGGCGCCCTGCTTGCGGAGCCAGGTCATCATAATGGCGGTGGCAGAAACGCCGTCCACGTCATAGTCGCCGAAAACGGTAATTTTCTGCTTGCGTTCCATGGCATCCAGAATGACCGCCACAGCCTTGTCCATATCCTGCATGAGGAACGGATCGTGCAGGTCCGTTTTCACCGGGCACAGGTATCGCTCGATTTCTGCCCGGGTCCGCCATCCGCGCTCATAAAGAAGCTCCAGCAGTTTCTGTGGCGCATCGATTCCGGCAATATCCGACGGAAGGACTACATCATGGTCTGATTTTGGACGAAACTGCTGCATATCTTCTCCTCTTTTCGGAATGCCTGGAGGCGCATGGCCTCAGTGCACAGATTAATCATGCCATGCATGAAACTGACAAAAGCGCAGACGGTGTTTGAACGCTTCTGCTGCGAATGGATGAACCGGAATCTGTGGCGCGTGATCCGTTTTCCTGATCACAGGCCACAAATTCCACCGGTCGGGATGATCAAGCAGACAAGGGCGGGCAATGCCCGCCCTTGATGAACCTGATCTTACGCTCTGGCTTTCGCTTTTGCTTTTTTCCGCATATCGTATGCGTCCTTCAGCGCAGCCCAGATATAGCCGTTGATCATATTCGCCGAATAGGTTCCGGCAATGATACCGATAATCAGGGGCAGAGCGAACAGCTTGATGGAATCCACACCGAAAATGTACAGGACCACCACCGTGATGAGGGTCGTTGCCGTGGTATTGAGCGTACGGCTGAGGGACTCTTTCACGGAAAGATTGACGATCTCGTCTCTCTTCATTGAGCGGAGCTGCGGTTTGTGCGAATTCTCACGAATCCTGTCAAAGATGATGATGGTGTTGTTAATGGAGTATCCGACGATGGTCAGCAGTGCCGCGATATACGTTGTCTCCACCCGCATGAAGCTGCGCAGGATGACAGAAACGGAGAGCATGATGAGAACATCGTGCAGAAGACCGAGGATGGCGGCCATGCCGGAGAAGAAGTCAAACCGGATGGCAATGTACAGGAGCATGAGCACGGAGGCGACCAGAACGCTCTTGATGGCGTTGTTGATCAGATCGCGGCCGGCAACTGCGCCGACACGGGAAAGATCCACGTACTTGAGATTCGGATATTTCTCGGAAAGGGTCTTTTCAAACTCGCTCCGGAGTGTATCCGTGTTGTCCTTATCGCTGATGCGGATCTGAACCTCATTGTCCTGTCCGACTTTGGCGATCTGTGCATCCGAAATGCCATTGGCAGTGAGGACGGCAGAAATGTCATTGGTGTCAAAGTCGCTTCCCATATTATAGGTCATCAGCGTGCCGCCGGTGAAATCAACGCCAAGATTCAGTCCGTGACCGGTGAGGGTCATGACCAGTGCAATCAGCATGATGGCCAGCGAAAAAATCAGGCAGGGCTTCATGCGATTCTTCATTTCGATTTTCATTCTCTATCCCCTCCGATTAACCTACGTAAAGCTTCTCGTTTTTGATGCCGAGACCGACAAATACGTTCAGCAGGTGATGCGTGACAAAGATGGCCGTGATCATGGAGGTCACAACGCCGATTCCCAGTGTCAGAGCAAAGCCGCGGACGGAGCCGGTACCAAACGCGTACAGAACGATTGCCGCGATAACGGTGGTCACGTTGGCATCGATAATGGCGGTCAGTGCACGGTTAAAGCCTTTGGCAATGGAGGATTCGAGCGGACGGCCGAGACGGACTTCTTCCTTGATACGCTCAAAGATGACGACGTTCGCATCAACAGCCATACCAATACCGAGAATGATACCGGCAACACCGGGCAGCGTCAGCTGAGCGCCGGTCAGTGCCAGCAGGAGGATGACGATCATGATGTACAGGGTCAGTGCCAGGTCGGCCACAACGCCCATCACGCGATAACGGAAGAGCATGAACAGCATAACCAGGCAGACGCCGATGAAGCCGGCCTTTACCGCACGGTCAAGCGCTTCAACACCCAGTGTGGCGCTGATGGCGCTGACCTCCAGCTGGGTCAGATTGAGCGGCAGTGCGCCGGAGAGAATGAGGGTGGCCAGAGACTGAGCCTCTTCAGCCGTGAAGTTGCCGGTAATCTCGCCACGGCCGCCGGCAATGACGGAGTTGACGCGCGGAGAGGAGATGGTCTCACCATCCAGTGTAATGGAAATGGTCTTCCCCACATTGGCAGCCGTTGCATCGGCAAAGATGCGGGAACCTTCATTGGTCAGTTCAAACGCGACACAGGGCTGACCGTTCTGGTCCTGCGCGGCGGCAGCGTTCTGAACCATGGAACCTTCCATCAGGACCTTTCCGCTCTCATCCCGGAACTCAAGGAGTGCCGGTGTGCCGATGATGGAAAGAATCTGATTCGGATCGGAAACGTTCGGAATCTCGACGCGGATGCGGTCAGTGCCCTGACGGGTGACCGTCGCCTCGGTGAATCCCTGTCTGGTCAGACGGCTGATCAGGATGTTCACCGTGGAATTCATTTTCTCGTCAAAATTCTCAACCGACGTATCCTCGGCCTGATAAACGGTGTAGACACCGCCGCGAAGGTCAAGACCAAGGCTGATGGCCTCGCCCCAGGGCTTCAGATAAGTAATCATCTTTCCCTTGCCGAATCCGTTCAGGCCCAGATAGGCACCGATGACGATGACAAGAAGGATGACGATCAGGGAAATCAGGGAACCTGTGCGCGTATTGCGCTTGCTATTATTCGCCATGTGAATCATTCCTTTTCTTTATTTTGAGAACGCGATTCGGTCATTGCTCATACGAATCCGTCCGACAGAGAAAAGGCCTGATACCGCAGATGCAGATAACTGCGTCTGCCGGCGATGACCGTTCCGTTTGCATCTGTCCGGATTTCCGGCAGCACAAACAGGACAGGCAGATCTGCTTCCTCATCGCCCCGTTCAAAGGAGCTGCGGAACGTCCTTGTAAAGGGCTGGCCGGCATCCTGGATGACTGGGGGTGCCAGCACGTTTTCCATCACCAGGCGGGGCGTGTCCGGCTGTTTTTCCGGCCGGCCGATAAGCCGCTCCGCGCCGCCGGCAAAAATGAGAAGAAAAAGCATGACTGCCAGATAGAACATTCCTCTGCGCCAAGGCATGACTTTCCCCCCTTTTTCCCGGGCGCTCCGGTGATAATGGAATGTGAAAATTATATGCATGAACGGGAATTCCGTCAAGCAAAACCTTCCGGTGCAGGGACCTGTCAGCCCCTGATCCGCAGGACCTCATCCAGAATGGCATCCGCCACCTCACGTTTCGCGGCCAGCGGAAGCGACTGCTGATGGTCCCCGGCGATGAGCGTGACGATGTTGGTATCTACATCAAATCCCGCCCCCGGTGCGGTCACATCGTTGGCAACAATGAGATCCAGATGTTTCTTCTTAAGCTTTCCGGCAGCGTGCTCAAGCACGTTTTCCGTCTCTGCCGCAAAGCCGACAAAGGTCTGCCCTTCCTTTTTCATGGCACCGACTGTGGCCGCCACATCCGGGTTTTCCACCATGGTCAGCACGAAGGGTTCCCCGCTCTTTTTCTTGATTTTCTGCTGCGCGACGGCTTCTGGACGGTAGTCGGCCGGCGCCGCTGCCTGGATGATGACATCACAGTCACCGGCATATTTGAGCATGGCCTCAAGCAGATCCGCGGTGGTCAGAAAAGGCACCACGTGGACGCCTGCCGGCGCGCTCAGTGAAACGGGCCCGGTCAGAAGGGTGACCTCGGCGCCCCTCGCCTTTGCGGCTGCAGCCAGGGCATACCCCATTTTCCCGGAGGAACGGTTGGTGATATAGCGGACCGGATCCAGCATTTCCCGGGTCGGTCCGGCCGTCACCAGGACGCGCAGGCCGGCCATGTCCTGACGTTTATTTAGCAGTTCAAAGCAGCGCGCGGCAATCTCCTCTACCGGCGCCAGCTTCCCGACACCCGTATCCCCGCAGGCCAGATAGCCGCTGGCGGGATCCACAAAGTGAATGCCGCGGCTCTGAAGGAGACTCATGTTGGCCTGTGTGGCGGCATTCAGGTACATGCCGCTGTTCATGGCAGGGGCCACAAGGACCGGCGCTGACGTGGCCAGAACGGTGGTGGACAGCATGTCATCGGCGATGCCGGCGGCCATCTTGGCCAGAATATTGGCCGTGGCGGGGGCAATGACGAAAAGGTCTGCCCATTTGGCCATCGCCACATGCTCCACCGACCAGCGCTCCGGCCGGTTAAAGGTATCCGTCACCGCCGGAAAGCCGGAGAGGGTTTCAAATGTCAGCGGACTCACAAATTCGCAGGCATTTTTGGTCATGATGACCTGGACCTCTGCCCCGCCCTTCTGAAGGAGACGCAGCAGTTCACAGGCCTTGTACGCCGCGATTCCGCCTGTCACCCCAAGGACGACATGCGGCCGGGACTGTTCTCCTGTGCTCATTTATTGTCGTACTCCGCCGGCCGGGAATAACCGATCAGCCCCAGGTTGACCTCGTCCACGGCCACACTGACCGGCATGGTCTCACGGTCCTTGGCATCCACCAGCGGATGTTCGCCATCCACCAGCTGACGGGCCCGTTTGCTGACCTCAACGACCAGGGTATACCGGCAGTCGACTTTCTCAAGCAGCTGAAGAATGCTGGGATCTGTTAATGACATCTTCTTTTCCTCCTGTACTTGCAATTGGTCCGGTGTGCATCAGATTCCGTAAACCTGATGGACCACCTTGGAGTGTTTCAGATAAATTTCGCGAAGTTTTTCATAGGTGCCGCTGATCGTATCGTTGACCAGCTGATACATATACCGGTCAGCCATGGGCAGCTCACGCCTGGCCTGCTCAAGACGACGCTCAATGACCTCGTCTGATTCCGTTCCGCGTCCCCTCAGCCGCTGTTCAAGGACCTCAAAGGACGGAGGAAGGATGAAAAGGGATACACAATCAGGCATCGACTGCATGACCTGCAGCGCTCCCTGAACCTCAATTTCAAGGAGAACATCACGGCCGGCAAGAAGCTGTGCATTGACCGCTTCCCGGGGCGTTCCGTACAGGTTTCCCGCGAATTCCGCGTGTTCAAGGAAAGCATCCTCACGGATCTTCCGTTCAAAGCTGTCACGGTCAATAAAGAAGTATTCCCGGCCATCCACCTCGCCCTCCCGGGGCTTTCGGGTGGTGGCGGACACCGAAAAGACCAGGCACTTTTCAAACTCTTCAAACAGTTTGGCCTTTACGGTTCCCTTTCCGACGCCGGAGGGACCGGAAAGAACAAAAAGAACGCCTTTATTCATGACTGTTTGTCTCCCCCTCTTCCTCATCCTGTGACGATTCCTCAGGACTCTCGAACCGGCGGGTAATGGTTTCCGGCTGAATCGCCGACAGAATCACATGATCGCTGTCCGCGATAATGACCGCGCGTGTACGCCGTCCGCAGGTCGCATCGATCAGCCGCCGTTCATCCCGGGCATCCTGAATAATCCGCTTCACCGGCATTGAATCCGGGCCGACAATGGCAATCATGCGGCCTCTGGCGATAAAGTTTCCATAGCCGATGTTGATTAACTTGCTTTCCAAACCTCTGCACCCCAGCTATCTGTTATCGTTTACTCAAAATTCTGGACCTGTTCACGGATCTTTTCGATCTCCGCCTTGGCGGCAATCACCATGGAGGCAATTTCCCCATCCGATGCCTTTGATCCGATGGTGTTGACTTCACGGTTCAGTTCCTGTGCCAGGAAGTCCAGTTTGCGGCCGGCCGGTTCAGTGCCCGCCACAATGTCATGAATATGCACAATGTGTGCTCTCAGGCGGACCAGTTCCTCATCAATGGCGGCCTTGTCCGCAAAAATGGCCACCTCGGTCTGGAAACGGCTCTCATCCAGTTCACCGCTCAGCAGGTCCTGCAGGCGGCGGTGCAGCTTGGTCCGGTATTCCTCGACAACCCGCGGTGCCCGCGCACTGATGGCCTCCACAATGCCGGAAAGGGTATCCACTTTCAGCATCAGGTCCGCAGCCAGCCGTTTTCCCTCTGCCTCACGCATGATCAGAATCTGCCCCAGCGTCTCCTCCAGTGCCCGGTAAACCAGTCCGCGGACCGCTTCCTGGTCCTCCTCGCCTTCCACGACACTGAGCACATCCGGCATGGCAAGAATATCCCGGAGCACACTCTGCTCCGGCTCACCAAGGGCCTGACGGATCTCCCCGATGGCCTCCTTATAGGCCCTGGCCAGCGCCAGATCCGGGCTGACCCGCCGTGCATCCTGCCGGTGATTGGCATACGTGACCTGGATGTCCAGATGCCCGCGGCTCAGCTTTTCCGCGGTCATTTTCCGGATATCATCCTCAATAAACCCGATGGTTCTGGGCAGGCGCATGGCCAGATCCAGATACCGGTGATTCACCGACCGGATCTCCATGCACAGTTCACGTCCATCCACTGATACGACACTGCGTCCGTATCCAGTCATGCTGTGCACCTAAATTCACTCCTTTTCAGGCCTCACAGTGATCATTTGCCGGAGCAACATAGCATGAGGTCTGGATTTGACTTAACTGTCGCTGCGCGACAGGGCCTCTCCTTTAAGAGATCCGATTTTCAGTTTTAAAGATCGGCTCCAAAATCATT
>DGWH01000130.1 GCA_002395225.1 Christensenella sp. UBA4263 | reverse complement strand
TCGCTCCATCCTTGTTTAACGGAAATCTTATTCAGAAAATCTTTGACCAGCTGGTCTGTTTCATCACTATAGAAGTATACACCAGATGACTTTTTCATCCGGATGAGATTCAGCTTGCGAAACAGTTCATTTGTCGGGATGTCCAGATCTGAGCAACTCTGTTCAAAATAAAAACGAATAATGCTGGCAACAAATGCAGCAAGGAATTTGGATTGAATTTCTTCGCCACTGTGAAGGAGCACTTCGTCAAATCTTTCCTGTCCCCTGAAGATCATGTAAGTGGTTTCTGAAATATCACGATGTGAATAGTGCAGATGAACTTCGCCGGGAGAGAGCGAATCGGATGAGGCAATTACAAGAAACCCTTTTGTATCTGTATATTCCTGGATTTTTTCACGGATCGCTTTTACACCTATCGGGCGCTTTTTATCTGCATGGATGTCAGCGGCGTTTGTCTTATTTTTTTCAGCTCCGCCGTTGGGATCATCTCCCTTTGTTCCCGCATCCTTTTCCTCTTGCGGGGAAATCGATTCTTCAATTTGGTTTTCGCCTGGAACGGATGCCGGATCCGGTTCCCTGTCAGACGGCGAATTTGAATGATCAATCTCGGAAGGTGTGTTGTCAGATGGTTCGATACCGGCATCATCAGGATAGACAAACTCAAGATATTGCCTACTCTCTTTGCCGATATCCGGTATGGATGTATTCCTGCTGATTGCTTTCCGGATGTTCATCAGCGCTTTGTTAATCTTTGTAAGAAACGCTTTTATGCTTTCGAACGCGTTGTCAGTGTCGTAATATAGATATACGGTATCTTTTTCTTTTGATCCTTTGCACAGCTTCAGTTTCTCGCTGGCACCATATAAACAAGTGCCTTCTATCTGATTGTCTCCGGGGAGCAGGCGAAGGGTATTTCCGTCCATCTCCATGATTGTTTTGTACGCCTGGACATTCCTGCTGAGCGCGATGATAAACAAAATGGGTTTTGACCTGAGATAGTCAATTACATTGGAATTGCAATATCCTCTGTCGAGAATGACGCCTTTGATATGAAAGCCATATGACTCTACAGATTCAATAAGGGACTCCAGGGTTTTCCGGTCGATCAGTTCTCCTCGATAGGCCTCATAGGTTACCGGCTTTCCTTTCTCTGTGACGGCGAATGAATAACCGACCAAAGGCTCATTTCTGTCCGGGGCTGCAAAACCCTGCTCGACAAATTCGACGCCGGTGGATTCATGATCATCCATTGGGCTTTCTATGCACAGCCAGACGTCGGTATCTCCCTGAGAAAGGCATTCCTCTGCCCATTCACGCCGAAATGTAATGGCGTGTTCTTCCTTTATCTGGTTTTTAAAGAGGTCGTCATAGTACGATGCATCATGAGAGTCAGTGCTGATCAGAAGCTGGTCTTGCATGGAAGCGGCAAAATGCTCAATGGCTGCATTTCCGAAGAAAATACTGTAACCGGCGAAATCCAGAATAGCCGATGCAAAATCTTCCGGAATGGATTTGTTCAGAGTACGGAGGATATGCTCATTTTCGCATATGGTACTGATGGTTAAAATCATTCCGAACTTCCTGATGTCAGGCGATGCCTCTTCGCCGGTCGCCTCTTTCCATTCTGCCGGAAAACAGTCCCGGTAATTGGTGTTTGGATGCATTTCTGTGTCACTGACAGCATATCCGATGACCTTGGATCCGATGCGCTTTGGTTTGCCGTTTTTGCCTCTGACAGAACCTTGAGAATAGATGACTTTATTCTTATCTGACCAGTTAATAAAGACACCGGTTTGCTTCGGCACTTTTACGATAATGTTGTCAAAAATACCCCTCATGGCTGCCTCCAAATTGCCGAAAAATCAGAATTAAAAAGTGCAGTACTATAAGCACTTCATATTCTAAAACAATTACGGCCATATGTAAAGGCAGAAAGTGCTTGTTTTTCATGGGACTTCTGATAGGCAAACAATTAATTAAGAAGCACTCTCGGGCCGTCAATTTACATTTGTGGCGGAACATCCAAAATCAGAGAGTGAATATGTTGGTGAGGGAAAGGGAATCTGCACGATGGGGACATATCTGAATCCGGGAAAAGGATGCTACCAGATGGCATGCAATTCTGAGTTTTTTATTGATAAGAGTGAAATGCTTTCATCCCTGAATGCGGTGGTGAATACCAGTTAGAGATATGTCTGCGTCACGAGACCGCGCCGATTTGGAAAGACGACAGCGGCAGATATGCTTTGTGCCTATTATGGCCGGGAAACGGACGGCAGATCTCTATTTGAAAAATGCAGGATCAGCCCGGGCGCCGGAAAGCAGCGGGACACACGCGTGGGATGAATATCTTGGAAAGTTTGATGTGATTAAACTTGTGATGACCGTTTTCTTTAAATCGGAGATTTCGGTTGACGAGAGCCTGGCAAAACTTCAGAAGATGATTGTCAGAGATCTGGCGAGAGCCTATCCGGAGGTGGACTTTTTTGACAAAGAGGATCTGCTGCAATCCCTTAAGGATGTGTATGCGGAGAAAAAGACGCAGTTCGTGATTGTCATTGATGAATGGGAGTCAGTATTCCGTGAATATCAAGAAGATAAGGAAGGGCAGAGGAAATACCTGGATTTTCTGCGTGACTGGCTGAAGGACAAAGAGTACATTGCGCTGGCCTATATGACCGGGATTCTTCCCATACAAAAGCGCGGAATGCACTCCGCACTCAGCATGTTTGATGAGTATTCCATGACTTCTCCCATGCAGCTTGTGCCCTATACAGGATTCACGGAGAATGAAGTTGAAGGACTGTGTAAAAGAGTTGGCCGCGATATCAGACAGATCCGCGATTGGTATGATGGATATCGTGTGAGCACAGCACCGGAAGCGAAAAAGGTTCATCTATACTGTCCGGTGTCAGTCGTGAAAGCGATGCGAACCGGATATGTGAACAATTACTGGAATGAGACAGAAACCTACGAGGCGCTGCAGCGGTACATTGACTGGGACGCTGACGGGCTTAAAGAGGATGTCGCGGTCCTGATGGAAGGTGGAAAACTTCCAGTGGATATCACGGGCTGTCAGAATGAGTTGACGACCTTCCACAGCAAGGACGATATTCTGACGCTGCTGATCCATCTGGGATACCTTGGATATGACAGCGACACAAAAGAAGTGTTCATCCCCAACAGGGAAGTCCTTGATGCGTTCAAATCTTCCACAAAGAGCAGGGACTGGACCGTCATCTTCCGGGCGCTTCATCATTCCCGGGAGCTGCTTGAAGCGATATGGAACTGTGATGGGAAAACCGTGGCAGAGCTTTTGGAAGCAGCCCACGATAAGGCCGGCAATAAAACCTACCCCAGTGAAGCGGGGATTTCCTGCGCGGTACAGCTGGCTTATTACGCGGCTCGGGATGACTATGCGATCATTCCGGAACCTGCTGCCGGGAAAGGGGTTGCGGATCTTGCATTCATCCCGCTGAAACCGGCTATTCCTGCGTTGTGGATTGAGCTGAAGGATGCGGAGGAGGCGATTATTCGGAACTATCAGGAGAATTATCCTGACAGTCTGGAACGGTACAAAGGCAATTTGATCCTTGTCAGGATCAACTACGACAGGAACATGTCGAATGAGCGTGCGGCGTTTACGTACCACAGCTGTGAGATTGAAAAGGCGTAAACAGACAACGTCATGTACCTGACGAAACGGGATGTTGTGTTAAAATTGGAGGGGGAGCATGAATTACTCGGATGATTCGAAGGGCTTTACAGACCTTTCGCTCATTGTACCGGATATCCTCCTTGATATCCGCTATTATTCAACCTATAATTTTGTCGGATGCCGCGTTGACGGATATGAAATGCCGGCGGCGCTGCTGACCGTGGAGGCGGCGGAGGCACTGCACGGTGTGAACGAGAAGATCCGGCAGGATGGATACGGCTTTCGGGTCTTTGATGCCTATCGTCCGAAGTCGGCGGTGGATCATTTTGTCCGGTGGGCCAAAGACAGGGAAGATACACGGATGAAAGCGGTGTTTTATCCGGAAGTGGACAAGAGCCGCCTGTTTGCGGAAGGGTTCATTACCGATTTTTCGGGGCACACGCGGGGGAGCACGGTGGATCTGACCCTGTATGACCGGCGCAGCGGGGAAAATATCGATATGGGCGGTCCCTTTGATTATTTCGGCGTGCGTTCGCATTATGATGCCCCGGGGCTGACCGGGGAGCAGCGGGCGAACCGGCGATACCTGCGGGAGAAAATGATGGAAGGCGGATTTGCACCGTATCCGGAGGAATGGTGGCACTTTACGCTGTCGAATGAACCGTATCCGGATACATACTTTACTTTTCCGGTGAGGTGCCGGGAAAACACCGTGTCAGATGGAAAGGAAGATGGGAAACAATGACAGGAAATACGTTTTTCTTTGACTGGGAAGTTGCGCTTAGTGAATGGCTTCAGAAAACGCTGGGGGCGGGCGGAATATCACTCTTTTCGGGCATCTCAGTGCTTGGAGAGGAACTGTTCATCGTCATGTTTATCGGCCTTCTGTATTGGGGGATTGATAAGCAGATCGGACGCAGACTGTGTGAAAACGTCCTGGCGATCTGTGTCTGGGGACCGATGATTAAGAACGTCTTTCTGAGACGCCGTCCTTATCTGGACCATGAAACCATTCAGAACTATCGTTCGGTGGATCGAAGCGCAGACGTGTCAAATATTCAGGCACAGGGCTATTCGTTCCCCAGCATGCATTCGGCGAATGCGGTGGGCATGTTTTCCGGATTTGCGATGTTTGTCAGGAAGAACTGGGCCAGGATGATGGCGATCATTATTCCGCTGCTGGTGGGAATTTCCCGCGTCGTTGTCGGGGTACATTATCCAACCGATGTTTTGGCTGGCTGGGTCCTTGGACTGGCTGCCATGATCATTCTCGATGTGCTGACCAGGCATGTTCCCAAACTGTGGGTTCGGTATGCCATTGTGCTGCTCACGGCAGTGCCGGGGCTGTTTTACTGCAAAAGTACGGACTATTTCACAGGGCTGGGACTGATGATTGGTTTTTTTGGTTCGGTGCTTTATGAGAAACGGTATGTCAACTTTGAATTAACCCGGAATCCGATGTGGTTTATTCTTCGAATCGTGTGCGGCTTTGCGCTCTTTATCCTTCTGAGCAGTCTGCTGAAACTGCCGTTCAGCAGGGAATTCCTTGACGGCGGGAGTATGGCATCGCTGTACGTCAGAACGCTTCGCTATGCCGTGACCACGTTTGTTGTTTTTGGCGTTTATCCGATGGTGTTTAAACTGGAAAAGAAGGTACAATAACCGTACGCGTGTACGGGAAAATGAAAAAGGAACCGTCCCCGGCCGGGGACGGTTCGCGTGTTTTATGGCAGAAATGATGTGACCGGATTAATAGTTGGTCAGG
>DGWH01000133.1:16188-32216 GCA_002395225.1 Christensenella sp. UBA4263 | reverse complement strand
TTTCCACCGTACTACTCTATCGTTCCATAGTTCATTAAATGAGAGAACTGTTCAAAGCTCAGCTCCTGAAGGCCTGATTCTTCCTTTCTGTTCCACTGAAATCGTTCTTTTGTCAGGCGCTTATTGATTAGAACCGGACCATTTTTCTCTATGACCAGCCCTTTGATTTTGTATGTAGAATTCCCGCAGAACAAGAAGAGAACATTCTCCGCCAGATATGGATTCACTTTATAGGTATAGACCAGCAAGTTTATTAATCCATCTATACTTTTTCGAAGGTCAGTGCGACCACAACACATATAAATCGCGGTAAACGTATTCGGTGTTGCATCTATTAACATATCGGTTGCCTTTCTCTTTCAGTTTTAAGCCTATTATATCAGACTCTATGCTGACAGAAAAAGACGCGTTTACTTTCGTCTGATAGTGTTTGCGCCATATATTCTGACGATGGCGGACAGTCGTTCTACTTACTCTAAAATGGACACCTTTCGCACCCATTCAGACACCCTCACAGTGGGGCAGCGTGGGGCAGAACGAGGTGGTAGCCTAGCTGGCATGGCCGCGGTTGGCTGGAATCACCTCGGCCAGAGGCCTTCACGTCAACCTCGATGGAGCAATTTGAGTGTCCATTTAACATGTGGTTGCTATCTGCCAGCAAGTAGAACGGGTGTCCGTTTTTCATGTGCCTATACGGTTTGCACCTGTCCATCTACCCTTTACACATAAACATTGCAGTGCTTTAAAACCCATTCAGGCAGCCTCTCAAATGAGAGGCTGCCTGAATGTATTCTTATAGTTTTACTGCCGTCTTTTCTCAGGCGTGAATATGCAACAGCCCGATAAGGAAAAGCCATGCAAGGCCATAGTAACTGACAACAGCAACCAGGTCGTTGACGGTCGTAATCAGGGGACCGGATGCAACAGCCGGATCGACATGGATCTTATGGAAGAACATCGGAATCACGGTCCCGCTGACACCGGAGATAAACATGGCAATCGTCAGTGCCGCTCCAATGCATGCCGAGATCTGAATGGACGGCATCCATGACATCTGTTTTCCGAAATGAATGTACAGTCCGCAGAAAGCAATCGCCATGATTCCAAGAACCAGACCATTGCAAAGAGCAACTCTGCCTTCCTTGACGACCAGCTGCATCTTCTGCTTTCCTGTCAGCTCCTCGTCCGAAAGGACACGAATGGTGACCGCCAGCGACTGTGTTCCGCAGTTGCCTGCCATATCCAGTACAAGGGACTGAAACGCCACCAGAATGGTCAGTGATGACATCACCGGTTCAAAGAAGCCGACCACTGTACTGACCGCAAGTCCGAGCACCATGAGAATAAGAAGCCAGGAAATGCGCTTTTTCATGCTCTCCAGCAGTGGCTCACTCAGATCTTCCTCTGCAGTCAAGCCTGCCAGTTTCGCATAGTCCTCACCGAGTTCATCATCGACAACCTCAACGAGGTCTGTACTGGTGATGACGCCCAGCAGCTTCTTTTCCCTGCTCAGTACCGGAATCGAATCCTCGCTGTAATCCTTGAGTTCTTCTATGCACTCACTGACCGTTTCATTGTCATAGACAAAAGGATAAGAGGTGACAATCAGGTCTTCCAGGTCTGTATAGTCCCGTGCAATAATCAGACTTTGCAGAGAGATTGCACCATAGAAAGTCCCATCCCTGTTCAGTACATAGATTGTCTGCAGATTGTCATTATCCGCTGCCTGTTTGACAAGAGACCGCATTGCCTGCTTCACCGTAAACCCGCGGGTGATGGCAATGTAGTTCGTGGTCATCTTGCTGCCGATCTCATCCTCATCATAGGACTTGATCAGATCAATATCACGCCTGCTGTCCGCATCCATGCGGGAAAGAATGGCGCTCTGCTGATCTGTATCCAGATCTTCAAGGAAATCAACGGCATCATCTGCATCCATGTTTTCAACAATGTCTGCAGCTTTTTCAATATCCAGTTCCGAGATATACTCGGCCGGATCCTCCAGGTAGGCAAATACCTCCGATACCTTTTCCTCACCCAGCAGGCGATACAGGCGCATGCGCTCATCGCTCGTCAGCTTTGGCAGAACATCTGCAATATCATTGGCATGGTAATCTGCCAGACGTTCTTTTTTCTCAAGAGTATCAATATCGCTGTGGAGCATCTTTGCCAGCTGCTCCGCATAATCCGGACGTTCCGTTTTTACCTCGTCCAGTTCAGGCGTATTCTGAATTTCATCCATGACGCATCCCTCCAAAACAATAAACAGTTATGCCCACTGTCTATCTGGTTTAGGCCGCGTACAAAAATCATTCCTTATACAAACCACTCGCAGGAAAAATGAATCACAAGTGGCACATCGCATAAATCGTGACCTGTACTGTCCTGACCGTCCACTTGACTCACCTCTCCTTCTTCTTTGGGCAACTCATTATAAACTGTTTTGATCAGGCAGACAACCCTCAAAATTCCGGCTGATCAGTCCGCTTCAGCTGCTTCCGGTTCCGCCGTTTTCGGGTGGTAATGATCAAAAATCACCTGTGCCTGCGCCATCCCGATTCCATCCGCTCTGCAAAGCTCCTCCGGCGTTGCCCTGGCAATGTTCGCTATGGACTTAAACTCCGAAAGCAATGCCCGGCGTCTTGTCGGACCGATTCCGGGAATGTCCTCAAGCGATGAGTGCATCCCTGCTTTTTGCCGCAGATTCCGATGATAGGTAATGCCAAAGCGGTGCGATTCATCCCGGACCCGCTGGAGTAAATGAAGGGCCGGTGACTTTCTGTCCAGTAAAATGCTTTCCTCCGAATCCGGCACAAAGATCTCATCCAGTCGTTTGGCCAGGCCGATAATCGGGATATCAAATCCCACTTCCTGCATGGCGGTTCTGGCAAAACGCAGCTGCTGGGGACCGCCATCGATGACAATCAGGTCCGGAAGATCCGCAAACCCGGTCAGTTCCTTTCCGTTTTCCGGCAGTTCGCCTTTTTCAGCCAGTTCTTCCCGCTCATTTTTCCCCCGGGTCAGGCGTCTGGTCAGCACCTCATTCATTGAGGCAAAATCATTGGCCCCTTCCACGGTTTTAATTCGGAACCGCCGATATTCCTTTGATGCCGCCTCACCATTGATGGCCACCACCATGCTGGCCACTGACAGGACTCCCTGCGTGTTGGAGATGTCATATCCTTCAATCCGTCTGGGAACCGTTTTCAGATCCAGTATCTCCTGGAGCGCCTCGCAGGCACCGATGGTGCGCTCGCGGGCCCGGGACAGGCCGGCATTGCGCTTATCAAGGGCATCGCGGGCATTTTTGACGGCCATTTCAATCATCTGATGCTTCGTTCCTCGCTGAGGTTCGTGAATGACCACTCCGGCGCCCCGCCGGCTGCTGAGAAATTCACTGAGATCCTCCGCCTGTTCCGGCAGTTCCATACACAGCACTTCCTCCGGAATCTGACGTCCGTCCTCATAGTATTGAAGCAGAAATTCACCGAGAATATGGGCCGGAGTCTGATCCCCCTCCCCCTCAAGGGTGTAGTTTTCCGCACCGATCATCAGTCCGCCGCGCACAAAGAGCACCTCAACCATTGCATCCAGCGAATCCGATGCCACCGCCAGAATATCCCGGTTGCCCCCTTTGACATTAATCGCTTTCTGGCGCTCCATCAGCTTTCCTACCGCCGCCAGACGGTCCCTCAGTTCAGCCGCCCGCTCAAAATTCAGATTAGCCGAGGCCTCCAGCATCTCGTTCTTCAGGCGCTTTTCAACCGTTTCACTTTTCCCGTGCAGAAAATCGATCACCTCCTGCACGCTTTTCCCATACGCTTCCCGCTCCACTTTCCCCGCACAGGGTGCCAGGCATTCCCCCAGCTGATAGTGAAGACACGGACGGCGTTCCGGATTGGGCACAATATCTCCCTGACAGGTTCTCAGCGGGAAAATATGCCGCAGAACATCCATCACCTCTCTCACGCCCGTCGTTCCCATATAAGGCCCGAAATACTTCGCCTTATCCTTTTCGATCCGACGCACGATTTCCACCCTCGGGAAATTTGAAGTGGGATCAATCTTCAGATAGGGGTAGTGTTTGTCATCCTTCAGCAGTATATTATACTGGGGTCTGTGCTGCTTAATCAGGTTGCATTCAAGAATCAGGGCCTCGAGGTTCGTGTCACAAAGGACAATGTCAAAGTCATCGATCCGGGACACCATCGCCCGTACCTTTACGGTATGATCTTTCGACTGATGAAAGTACTGGCTGACGCGGTTCTTCAGGTTAACCGCTTTCCCCACATAGATGATCTTTCCCTCAGATTTCATCAGATAGCATCCCGGGCATGTCGGCAGTTTGGAAATCTTGACTTTCAGCGTCTCATTCATCGCCGTTCCTCCAAAAAAGACGTCCCCGTTTCATTCCGGGACGTCCGTCATATCTGAACTATTCGTTTTCCTCATCCGCACCTTCCAGGAGCCGCGTCCGGGCTACCTGGATGAGTGCCTCCATCAGTTCCTCCTCGACCGGCACAAATTCTTCCATTTCCTCCCCGTTTTCATCCGTGAAAGGATTCACTTTCATGATGACAACAGACCTGTCTTTCTCCCCGGCCTCATCCTCATCCGGATCCTGCAGGACAGCGTACTCTTCGCCGTTATAGAAGAAGTAGTCAACTACCTCAAATGTATATGTTCCCCCATCCTCGCCGGTCAGCTCAATCAGGTCTTTTTCAAGCATTTCTTCGTTCATTTGCCGTTCCTCCCGAATCAGTAAAACAGTACGGTACATTCGTTTCGTTTCTGCATTTTCATTATAATCGACCCCCGTCTTCTTTTCAAGACCGATTCATCCGCTGCCATTTTCCACTGACTCATTTCGTTTTCTTTCGTTTTTCTTGATTCACGTGCACCTGTTTGGAAATGTTTCATTTGTTTTCATCTGCAATCTGTGATACAATTTCAGAAAGAAAACCGCAGAGGAGATAAACAATTATGGCCGTTACTGAAGCTGTTGAAAATTATCTCGAAACCATACTCATTCTCTCTCTCTCAAAAGCCGAAGTACATGCAATTGACATATGCAATCATCTGGGATATTCAAGGCCCACTGTTTCCATTGTACTGCGTCAGTTAAAAGAAAAGCAGTACGTGACTGTCAATGAAGACAATCATATTTTTCTGACTGAGACCGGTCTGGAAATCGCTCAGCGCATTTATGAGCGTCATGTCATTCTGACCAAGATGCTGGTAAGCCTCGGCGTTCCGGAAAGCCTCGCTCAGGAAGACGCCTGTAAAATAGAGCATGATCTGAGCGATGAAACATTTGAGGCTATCAAGAAACACTATCACGAAGAGCACGAAAACAAAAGCCCTGTGTCCTCCGGTGCTAATTCCTGAGAGGACATCCGCTTAACACACCCGGACTGCAGATGTTGGTTTTCTCAGCAACGAATAAGAAGAGGCTTCTGCAAAGCCTCTTCTTACTTTGTTCAGTTATTCTACTTTGGTGAACGCGTCTTTTCCAAGACCGCAGGTCGGGCAAACCCAGTCCTCAGGAACATCTTCCCATGCCGTTCCGGGCGCTACGCCATTATCAGGATCGCCTACTTCAGGATCATACACATAGCCGCACGGGCATTCATACTTGTCCATTTGCCAATCCTCCTTTTTGTTTCAGTTCTCATTGGAACTGATATGTATTATTCTATCTGAATCTCAACAAATAAGCAAGGGCATTATTCAAAAGATTTCTTTTGGACCAACGTTTTGTACACATGAAAAAGGATGATCCGCGCAGCGTGATTCGCAGCTGACGGAATTCCGCCTGCTGCCACGGTCATCCGTCCTCAATTTGAAAACATCTCGTACAGGATTGCCGCGTGTCCGAAAAAGATGGATATGGGCCATTCTTTTGACTCCTGGGAACGCTTACGTTTTTTCTTCTATTCGCTGAAATAATAGCAGGAAAACAAAACTGACCAATTCGAGGAATATATGACATTATTTGGATTAACTGTATATGGAATCCTGGCCGCGTTGATTTGCAGGGCACTCCCTCAAAAATACCGCTGGATTCTCATGCTGATCGCCAGCTATGTTTTTTACAGTGCCCGCTGTCTTTCTGGTCTCCCTTACATTCTTGTGACGACCCTCACCACCTACCTGGCCGGTCTGCTGATGGGACGTGTACGTTTGCGTGCTGCTAAAGAAAGTACCGACCGGCCTGATATGAAAAAAGACATTCGCATTAAATGCAAATGTCAATGCCGACAGATTACCGCTTTCGCTTTAATTCTCAATCTCTGCCTGCTGGCATTTTTTAAGTATACCGATTCCGTTCTGCAGCTTTCCGGTCACTCGCCGCTGGGACTTCTTTTGCCGCTCGGCATTTCCTTTTATACCTTCCAGGCGATGGGCTACCTGCTTGACATATCCGGCAATAAAAACCAGCCGGAACGAAATCTCGCCAGGTTTGCGCTGTTCATTTCCTTTTTTCCTCAGCTGCTTCAGGGACCTATAGGCCGATATGAACCGCTGTCCGCTCAGTACAGGGAACCTGAAAACGTCACTTTTCAGCAGGCGCTTCAGGCATTATTCCTGATTCTTTGGGGCCTGATCAAAAAACTGGTTCTGGCAGACCGGGCGCTTGGATTCGTCAGTGCTGTATTTGATGCTCCTGCCGCTACTTACGGTGCTGCCATGAACATCATCGGTGTCCTTCTTTATTCTCTTCAGCAGTACTGTGATTTTTCCGGTGGAATCGATCTTGTCATCGGAATTGCGGAGCTCATGGGAATTCATCTTCCCCAAAACTTCAGGCAGCCTTATTTTTCCGTATCTCTGGCGGATTTCTGGAGAAGGTGGCACATCACACTCGGCGCCTGGATGCGGGATTACGTCTTTTACCCTTTTGCCCTCTCAAAACCCATATCCGCTTTAGCAAAGCTCATTCGAAAAAAGAACACGGTCCTTGCACGCACAATCCCCGCGGCTCTAGGAAATCTGCTTGTATTTTTCCTTGTCGGGCTCTGGCACGGCGCCACTTCCAACTATATTCTATGGGGACTCTATAACGGCATCATTCTGGCTTTTTCCTCACTGATGGAGTCTGTGTATAAAAAATACGAATTACCTCAGCGATCCGCCGCATTCCATCTGTTCCGTATTGTCCGAACCTTCGCCATCGTCAACATCGGCTGGTTCTTTGATCGTTCACTAAACGGGTCAGATGCATTTATACGCATCCGCAGCCTGATCACTGACTGGCGCCCAAATGAGATTTCGGCAGCAGTACTCGATTCAATGCAGCTTCCGTCACATGACCTGGCCGTTCTCCTGATCGGCATTATTCTTCTGCTTTTTATTTCCGTTTTGAGGGAAAAAAGCCTCAATATACGGCTGACGCTCTCCACTTTTCCATTTCCCATTCGCTGGCTGCTCTTTCTGCTCATGATTCTTTCCATTATCATCTTTGGCGTTTGGGGAACCGATTACAACGAAGCTGCATTCTTATACTACCAGTTTTGACAGGAGGCAGAACGTGAAAAGAGTACTGATTCACCTTCTTGATATCATTCTATTTATCTGCATACTCGGTCTGATTCTTATGCAGCTTTCCTACGTCATGCTTCGGAAAGAAACTCTGGTACGATTCGGAGGTTTTTTCAAAAATCCAAAACAGTATGATGTGCTGATTGTTGGCGACAGTCATACCGTAAATGCTATTTATCCAATGGAGCTCTGGAATTCCTATGGGCTGACTGCCTATAATCTGTCCGGATACGGAAACACCCTGCCGGTAACTTACTGGATTACAAAGCTTGCCCTGGAGCAGGCAGAGCCAAAGGTTGTCCTCATTTGCACTAAGGATCTTGGATTCACTCAGAAACTTACAGCAAGTTCCGGCGACCTCCACACCGCTTTCGACTGTTTTCCTCTGAGCAAAACAAAGGCTGAAGCCATATGGGATCTGACGGACAGCCCTGATGCCATGGACGATTATGGTTACCGTTTTCAGGATCTTCGGGCTGAATATCTTTTTCCTCTTCTGAAATATCACTCGAGATGGCCGGAGATTAATGCCGGGGACTTTGGTGAGGTGGATTCTCTTCAGAAGGGCGGAACAATGGCCGTCAATCTGGCCGTGCCTGATGACTATACCATCACAGAGGATATCGGTTCGGAAGATTCCGGCTTTGGCTATCAGTATCTCCACAAAACCATCGAATTATGCCAGAGCAGAAACATTGACGTCATTCTGATCAATCCCCCATATCCGGCCCCTTATGAAAGTCAGGTACGCGACGGCGTTGCCTATTATATTGCTCAGGAATACGGGATTCCCTATCTGGACTTTGTCTATATGGATTCAATCGTCGACTATAACATTGACATGTTCGACAGCTTTTCTCATCTGAACCCTTCCGGAGCACGCAAGGTGACCGACTACCTCGGCAAGTACCTGACAGATCATTATTCTCTGACAAACCACAAAAGCGATCCTGCCATTGCCCCGGAATGGGACAAAGACTACACCGCATATGACCAGTACAAGCTCTCTCATATTGATCTGCAGCAGGGAAATCCAAACCTGCTCCTGATGCTTCTGCATGATCCTACTCTGTCTCTCCTGTTCTATATTCCTGAACATTCCGACGTTTATCATGACAGTCTGAAAATGCGTCTCATTCAGAACCTCGCCAGGCGTCATCTGTTCGAAGAAGATGAAGGTTCTGAATGGGCGGACGGATTGTTTCCCCTCGAACATCTGACCGCTGCCGCAAATACAGAAAGTGCCTATTTCCTCGTTATTGACCGAAAAGATCATCAGATAGTCGAGCAGACCGGCACCTCATTTGCACCCGTTCATTCCAGTTTCGGAACGATTCGCTGCAACGGAAACAGCTTTTCCATCGACGATGTTCAGCAGATGCCTTTTGAAGCAGATGCCTCTTTCTGCCTTTTGCTCTACGATGAAACGAGCCAGAAAATTGAGCGCACAATCTGCGTAAAATAGATAAACGAAGAACTGCCTCAACAGGCAGTTCTTCGTTTATTTATTTACTTAAAATACCGGTCAAGAAGTCCCTTGAACGCTTTTCCGTGACGTGCCTCATCCCTC
The DNA here is from genome assembly GCA_002395225.1 of Christensenella sp. UBA4263. Classification (GTDB taxonomy): domain Bacteria; phylum Bacillota; class Clostridia; order Christensenellales; family Aristaeellaceae; genus Ventricola. Next base: position 23,104 of record DGWH01000133.1, on the reverse strand, counting down.
GCCATCTCGTGAACAGTGTCATGAATGGCATCCAGATTCAGCGCCTTTGCTTTCTTGGCAAGCTCGGTCTTTCCAGCCGTTGCACCGTTCTCTGCGTCCACACGCATCTGCAGATTCTTCTTGGTCGAATCGGTCAGCACTTCGCCCAGCATCTCTGCGAATTTTGACGCATGGTCTGCTTCTTCGAATGCTGCCTTTTCATAGTACATTCCTACCTCGGGATATCCCTCGCGGTATGCCACACGGCTCATTGCCAGATACATTCCAACTTCAGAGCATTCGCCAGTAAAGTTCTCGCGAAGTCCTGCCTTAATCTCTTCCGGCACATCTTTGGCAATTCCTACGACATGTTCAGCCGCCCATACCATTTCGTCTTCCTGCTTTGTGAATTTAGACGCAGGCGCCTTGCAGATCGGGCACTTAAAATCCGCCGGAAGCTCTTCACCTTCATACACATATCCGCAAATGCCGCAAACCCATTTAGTCATTTTCTTTTCCTCCTCATCATTATTCTGCCATCCGGCAGTTTTTACAGACCCCATATGCCGTCACATCCGTTTTCACGATGGAATGCCCACATTTTGTCATTATCTGTTCCAGAGATGAGGCAAACTCTGCCGGAATATCGTACAGATTTCCGCACTCTCTGCACACAAAATGCATATGTGGTTCTCTCACGTACTCGTAAACAGATGTTCCGCTTTCCAGTGACAGACGATTGATCAACCCCTGTTCACACAGGCGATCCAGCGCCCGATAAACCGTTGCCCGTCCAACACCTTCCAGACATTCCAGAATCTCCTCTGCTGTCAGATGAACACGAGATGCCGAAAGAGTCTGCAAGACGCGGTGCATAAGAGGGGTTATTTTTTCTCTTCCTCTGGGCACGCATTGCATCTCCTTTCGTTTTTGAGACTCTGTATCATTATTGTAAAAGAAACATGCCATGTTAGTCAACGCTATCTTTTTGCATTGTTTTCCTTCGGAACAGGTTTATCCCAAGCAGCATGACAAAGCCGATTCCACTTAGCACCGATGCAATCGTCCAGGTAACCGGCGGCTGAAACCAGATACGGAAGCTGCTTTCCTCTGCCATATTCTTTACATTCAGCTGAATCACATTATTGTTTCCGCGGACCAGTTCGATTTCATCACATCCGGTTCCCTCTGCGCGGTACCCCTTATAATACAGCAGCGGAAGATCAATCATATGATCCCCAGGGCTTGTCCGAATCGTGAATGTCAGATTGGTCCCGTCTTTCTGATATGCCGTTATCTCTCTTGGATCGATCCCTTTCAGATGAAGGTCTCCCGGCCAGAGTGCCTCATTGTCTGTAAACAGGTAGAGGTACTCCGACTGTCCGATATAAGATGTCGTATAACTGTCCGGATAAATCAGCGGTTCCTCTTCTATTTTGCACTGCATGGTATAGACCGCCGGCAGTATCCCCAGTACCACCAGAAGGCCTGCACCGGCAGTCCGCCATTTATCGTTTCTCAGATAGCCCACGGCAGCAGGAAGTGAGAGCATCGGAACCGCCATTCCCACCAGCCGCCAGGGAAACTGCATCTGCTGCGCAATTTTCGAAAACGGCCAGCGCATATTGGAAATCTTCTCCCAGGGCGTGATGTCGGTTGCCAGAAGAAGCAGTCCTGATCCAAAGAGCATCAATACATTGCAGATTTTTTCCAGTCTCTTGCCCCCGGCCGTTTTCCCTTCCCTGTTTTCGCTGAATTTCCAAAAAAGGAACAGCGCCATTCCTGCCATTAAAGCAAGTCCGGGAATGACACCGATGCTGTACGCATAATCCTCCGCCTCGGGAGCAACTTTCCCTTTGTTCCCCGCAAAGCCAATCAGATAGGACCCAAGCGTCAGTGTGTTTCGCTGTGGCAGCAGCGAAACATTAGTATTGATTCCTTCTTTGATATAGTCAAGCATCGGGATAAAAAAGCCGATACAGCATACCAGCGTCAGTCCTGCCGCCGCCAGAATCGCCCCTATCCGCCTGGGCTCTTTAATCAGTTTCGGTAGACAGATAACAGCCGCGGCGGCACACAGAACAGCGCTGAAAAGTGTGCTGAGCAAATGCGAGCAGGCAATTCCGACCATTGACAGTGCTAAAAGCGGCCATCTCTTCACATTTCCCGTCAGCACCTCCGCCACGGCGGCGATTAAAAGGGGGAAGAACACCATGGCAAGACTCTCCCCATAGGTTGCACGGGTATACAGATTTACCAGCCTGTAAATCGAGAGCATATAAAGCGCAGCTGCTCCCAGAGCGGTATCCCGGCGTCCTGTCAGCATTTTCATACTGACATAGCAGGAAACTGCCGTAGCGGCATTTATTGCAAAAACGAAAATCCGAAGCACCGCAGCCAGCGTCACTCCGAGATTACGAAGGATCGCCGGAAAATACAGGAATAATTCCGGATAAAACTCCGATGCTGCATAACCGTACCCATAAATGGTCGATGCATGAATCCGAACAGGAAACTGCCCCTGCCGGAGCGCTGCAGCAATTCCTTCTATCCGGTTTACATGAAACATGAGGTCATGCCCGTTGAATATTCCCTGCCAGAAAAGGGGAGCGGAAGCAAATACCGTCAGAATCATCAGCAGAAAAGCTGTCTGCTGACGTTCCCTGCCAAGCGCATTAACGTTTCTTCGGCTATCCCCGCCGAGCGGCTGTCCCTGTACCCGATTCAAATTCGGCCCGATGCCAATATGCGGAAGTTCCGCGCCTTCCCCCAGTGCCAGCAATATGGTCAGCATTATCCCGAAAACCGAAAAATATGCCAGCAGATCACGATCAATTACTGTCGTCCCGCGCTTAACAATTGTCGCCGACTCTATTCTTTCCGGCTCGCTTACACAAAGCTTAATGTGTTCCGCCGCATCCGTTACGTCAAAAGAAAGCGTCACCAGTCCATCCGCAGGAACACTTTCTGTCATCCCCCCGCGAATGAAACTCTGTTTTCCCGCGCAGAGGATTCTGCAGGCAAGCAGATCCGAACCGTTCGCTTTGAGACTTACGTCATACGTCCCCCACATCAGGTTCATCCCGTTTTCATCAACAGCCCTGCGTGCATCCTCTATTTGCAGCACTCCGACGCCTTCATAGATTCCGTCATAATTTCGCATTGCTGCCTGCGTCTGTACGGTATTCTTCAGTTTCTCGGCATCTGTTTCCTCTTTCTTTGCCGTCTCCTCATCAATAACAAAGTTTGAAAAATTTTCCCCCTCAAATACAAATGTAAAGCGGTCTCGTTTTGACAGTGCAGCCGCTGCCGTAATAACAACCATCCAAAGCAGCAACACCTTCATCCAGAACTTCATCCATTTTCCTCCGCCTCTTTATTGGGCCTCTCCTTGTCATCCGCCTTCACGACTTTGCCATGCCACGGCTGCAGCAGCGACGCTTTACAGACCTCATTTTAGCTTCCATGAGGTCTGAATTTGAAAACTATCACAGCACAGCAGGGCAAGCCCTTAGATATCCTCTCTTTCAAGATTCAGATATTCTGCCTCAGATGGGGTCATCTCTATCTTCAGGGCATCCAGATTGTCCGGCAAACGTTTGGCGTTTGTCGTTCCAACTACTGCAAATATATTCAGGTTCTGCTTAAATATCCAGCACAGTGCAATCTGGGCAACCGTCGTTTTTTTCTCCGCAGCCAGTCGCTCGCATCGCCTGAGCCGTTCAAAGTTCCGGGGAGATGCATATCCTTTCATCGCAAACATATCCAGTATTTTGTCCGCATCTCCGGGAACATCTCCCTTTACACGTCCGGAAAACAAACCTCTCGCAAGACTTGAATAGGCAACAATCGGCATTTTCATTCTTCTGTACCAGTCTCTGGCCTCCTGGTTCTGTGATCCGGAAATACTGACGCAGCCGCCTCCCCAGGGATCTGCCACCTGCTCTGCCAGGCCGAAATTCGGACTGGATACAGAAAATGGAATCAACCCATGAGAATAGGCGTATTCATTTGCTTCTTCAACCCGGCGATATGACCAGTTCGATCCTCCGAATGCCCGGATTTTTTCCTCAGAATGCAGCGCGTTCATGATTTCTATGACCGCGCCTGCTTCGACAGATGGATCGTCACGGTGAAGCAGATAAATATCGATATAATCTGTTCCAAGTGCTTCGGCCGATTCGGCAAAGTCCTTCCTGATTTCGTATTCACTGATTCGTCTCGTTCCGTCTGAAAGAGGATGACCGCACTTTGAAATCAATACCAGTCTGTCCCGGCATCCCCGCTTTTTCATCCATTTTCCAACCACATTCTCCGCTTCCTGATAATTCCGTGCCATGTCCAGCGTATTAATTCCTGCCGACAGAACTGCATCCAGCAGTTCGTCTTCTTCCCTCCCGGCCAACAGCGGTGAAATAGCCGTCCCAAATATGATTCGTGAAACCGGTTTCCCCACATAGGGAATTTCGCCGTACATATTGCTTGACATCATCTAACATCTCCAAACAATCATCTTTCCCAAGACGAGGACATTCCGCCGTCCTGGCCTCCTGAAATTCTGAACGCATCCAGCCTGTCCGGATATATGTTCTGCTTCTATACCAAAAAGATCCGCTGTTTTTTCGAGGATTATTCTATCATACTTTCACAGCTCCCTCAACATTTCCCCAATCGGACCCAAAACGTCCATGCCTTTACATCAGCCCCGGCATAATAATTGTTAGAATATTGCCTAAATCCTTAACTTTTCCTTTAACTTTTTGCACAGTTTTTCTGCGTTTGTGGTTGACAAGAATATACGGATAAATATATCATAAAGATGTAATTAATTTTCCTTTTATGGAACATGTGCTCTGACAAATTTACTTGGAGCAATGCGTTTGAAGGAAAAGTAATGTGGAATCACTCGGAAAAATCATTGATGGGAGTTGATATGAAAATCATATTATATCGATTTCGCGTTAAACTTTTTTCTTTAGCTCAAATTATATTTGGAGGTAGTTATGAATTTGAAAAAAGCTGCAAGTTTGATGATCTCACTCATGCTATTGATCAATCCATTATGTGGTGTGCTAGCTGAAGGAGATCAGACAGAAACAGTATATGTTTCCGCACCTGATGACGGGAATCCTGTGGTGACCGAGATTGTGGAAGGTAATATTACTGTCGAGGGAAATGATTCCTATTCAGAGATTGGCGCTAAGGCATCGGCCACAGGCAACGATGGTACGGATGATGTATCAGCTGCACTTACGGTCACTGGGGATGTGACTGTTACGAATGAATATGAGCAGAAGCGTACTAATTCTCATCCGGATGAAAATGGTAATGAAATCACCAATACATATACTGACGGGGGATATGCTACCGGCGTAATTACAACTGCCAATGCCGCAGAAGCCAGTGCTACGGTTGAAGGGAAAGTCAATGTCGAATCGAGTGGTAAAGGCACTGGTGCCAGTGCAGATTCGTCTAATGACGGTTCTTCAACTTTAAATACAGGAGATATTACCGTTGCTAGCGGCAATAATGAAGTAAATGGCTCTTCCTCTACTGGTGTATCTGCGTCAGGATCTGACACAAAAGTTGATGCAGGAACGATTAATTCTAGTAGTGAAAGTCAGAATAGCTCCTCTGCAAATGGAATCATCGTAAATGAATCCAATAGCATCGGGTCTGTATACAAAGAGTCTAACGTCAATGATCAGAATGTGTCAGTGTCTTCAGACGATATTGTAGTAAAGGCGACTTCTGAGGAGGGGAGCGCAGCTTCAAATGGAGTTGAGAACTCTCAGAATGTGTACAATACTACAAATTATTATGGAGGCAATACAGAAACCAAGCAAATTGACACCACAGCCGAAAACACGAATGTCTCTGTTGATGGAAATGTTAGCTCAATCGCTGATGGAGCAAATCAAGCAACGGCAGCGGGTGTTAACAGCCATCAATATGCTTCCAATCTGGAAGACCAACAAAAAGTCACTCAAACCGCTTCGATAACCGTCAATGGAGATGTCTCTGCAAAAGCCACATCCGATTCGTATTCGAATGCAGAAGGTGTAATTGTATCTGTTACTGAAAAAAGCAGCAATGAGAAAAAGCCTGAGGTTAAACAAACTACAAATATCGATGTAAGCGGCAGTATTAAAGCAGAGGCAACAACAAAAGAGGGCGATCTTGCCTACTCATATGCTACTGGTATTTCTGTAGATTCTCGCTCCGAAAATGCTGATATCAATGTTAATGTGAATGGAGATATTTCAGCGAAGACGCAAACGGTCTCTGGTTCTGTTTCGAGTGGTATAAGAACTAATGATTCAAAAGGTGGAAGTAATATTGATATAACTGTCGGGGGCAATATTTCTGCAGAATCCAATGCGACAGATATTGAAAAGTTCACCAGAACAACCGGTATCAGTGCAGATGCTCGTGAAAACGGAGAGACTTCTGTAATTGTTAAAGGAAATGTCGATGTAACATCCAGTGGTGATGCAAAGGAATCAACTTATACAGAAACCAGATATAGCCCTCGTGGTTCGAGCAGCGATTCATCTTCAGAAACAACGAACTATACCGGAAAATCTAATATAGAAATCGGTGGCAATGTAACTGTTTCTACTTCAACAGACAGTCTCCATGGCTATGCTTTTGGTCTGAATGTTGCTGGTATCGGAAACGAACAGCCAACGGAAAAAGCTGAGAGCACGGATGGACAGGCTGAGCCGACCGAATACACTGCGGATAAACGGATTGATGCTCTTGGTGTTTTGACCAGTGGTGTAAATTCTAATGTCACGGTGGATGGAGACATTAAAGTACAGGTCGACGCACCATTTGGTTATGATTATGGCGTTTTAGCTTCAACCGAAAACGATGGTAATGTTACCATTGATGTTGGAGGCAGCATTGAGGTTATCGCAAATGTCGATGAAGG
>DGWH01000133.1:0-16078 GCA_002395225.1 Christensenella sp. UBA4263 | reverse complement strand
TGTAGGCGATGGCATTACCGCTTCAACAACTGGTATTGTCACAAACCTCGGGGAAAATGCAACGGGTACGGTCAATATCAATGTTACTGGTGATGTAACTGGTGAAGACAGTTTCGGTGCCGAAATATTGTCTGATGGTGATACTGATGCCGTAGCTAAAATGGTTATCGATGGAACTCTTTCAGGCGGTGAAGCAGGTGTTCTTGTAGACCCGACAATTACTAAAGATAATCTGGATATCACTGTATGGCAGGTTAATTTGACCGAAGTAAATGGAGAAAATCATGCAGTTGTTACCAGCGGTGAAGAAGGACTTGAAGTAACCGATGAGACAAAGGCGATTGAACAGGATATTCGTTATATCATCAAGGTTGAAGCAAATTCAAATGGTACTGTAGCTCTGGAAGGCACTGAAAAAGTTGACGGCTATGATACCGCTAAAGAAGGCGACAACATTGTGATGAAGATCAGCGCTAACGCTGGATATCATGTATCGGCTGCATATAATGGCAATGGCGAGCAGGTTCCGCTTCTGAAAGACGCAGCTGGAAACTACTATGTTATTGTTCCGCGTGGCGGCGGTGTATATCTCTCTGCCAGGATTGATCAAGATGCAGTGGAATCCAATGAAAGTGATAATGAGCGTCCTGCTGCAAAGGCCACAGTTGTTCAGCTGACACCAAAGACGGAAGAGCCGGAATTAACTGAAGAGACATTGCCCGGTGAGGAGAGCTCAAAACCTGCTATTAGTGCTGAAGATGCTGCAACCATTTCCCGCTATTCTTCTGAACAGCAGGTCGCAATCATCCTTACTAAAGTCGGTTTGATTGATGCCCTCACATCTTCCAATATCCGTATCAAGGATCTTGCTGTCAAGGCTGCAGACGGAATTACATCTGATTTGAGCAATTTGCTTGTCGAAGAAACACTTACTATCGATGGTGAAGAGCATGTATGGAAAGTGATTACCCTCATCGAAAATGGTAAAACAGTTAAATATTGCTTCCGTCAGTTGGAAGACGGCACTTGGATATATAAGAAAATTAGTGAGTAACAAGTAAACTATTATAGGGTCAGTCCTCAATGGACTGACTCTTTTTTGATGCTCATGCATAATGGCTGAATAGCCTTAAGCACGAGATTCTAAAGTTAAACAAGAACCATATATGCATTTACACACTTCATCAAGTTGATATTGACTATTGTTTTCAACATTTTCCAGACAAGCGTATAGGAGCATAAAAAACGGACAGTGTGCTGTTCGGAAGCAAGCAACGGCCGCATGAAAAGCAGACATGATTCCATTTTTGAAACGGACACCATTTGCAACAGAAGCAGATAGAATTCTTACATTACGGAAGAAAAATAATGGTGAAAAACGGTAAACGGTATTGTCCTCTTTGTTACAAAACAGCTTATAATCCTGAAGAATGTCTCTCACCTACCGGCTTCCTCAACCTGAAAAAAGTGCAGATGATGAAGATATTCAAAAGAGATTTATCAAGAGAAGCAAAACTGGTAAAGAAAGCGATAAGTTTGTAACTGCACCCGTTTTTCCAGTTGATACTTGAATTTTACAGGAAAAACGCCCATAATAGGAGCATAACAATTGCGAGGTTATATAATGAGCGAACACAACAATACCCTTTTTCTGGCCGACCTGACCGACGGCATGCCTTTTGACGGATTTGTTCTTGTCAGAAGTGCAGAATTCCGGGATTCTCCAGCCGGGAAAGTGTACCTGGACATGAGTGTGTCTGACCGAACCGGCACAATGAAAGCAATAAAGTGGGATGCCTCAGTCGCTCCTCCTTCCGTCGGCAGTGTCATTCATATTCGGGCATCTGGAAATGAATATAAAGGACACATGCAGCTTCGCCTTGAAAAGGTGGAACCTGTAAAGGCAACGGATCATATCGACTGGAATTCCCTGATTCCCTCAGCCCCTGAAGATCCCGCAGCCATGCGGGCAGAAATTACCGCAGCCGCCGAGGAAATACCAGATTCAGATTATTCCCTGTTGACCTGTGCGCTTCTTGAGCGCTGCGGCGACAGACTTCTTACTTTTCCGGCTGCCAAACAAGTTCATCATGCCGAACGTTCCGGACTGTTGCATCATACCGTTACCATGCTGCGTGCCGCAAAAGCCCTCCTCCCCATCTATCCTCAGCTCAACGCCAGTCTCCTGATTGCCGGGATCATCGTTCATGATCTTGGAAAAACGGAAGAGATGGATGCGAATGAACTGGGGGTTGTTTCTGACTATACCCTGGAAGGAAAGCTGCTGGGTCACATTGTACGGGGTGTTATCATCATCGAAGAAGAAGGAAAAAAACTGGGCATTCATCCTCAGAAAATCCTGCTCCTGCAGCATATGGTCCTGTCTCATCACGGCATTCCTGAGTATGGGAGTCCGAAGCCCCCTATGCTGGCCGAAGCTGAGTTTCTTCACCTCATCGACACACTGGATGCACGTATGAATCAAATGGAAGCAGCAATCGCATATACATCACCCGGCAGTTTCAGCGAGAAAATCTGGTCGCTTGATGATCGTCAGATCTACCGGATGCCCTATTTCAATTCACAAACCTGATCTGCTCTCCGGCAGAACTGTTTGTCTTATCGAGATAAACAACGCACCATTGCCAATGACAATGGTGCGTTTGTTTATGCTTTTCTCCGCTGACTGTACAGCAGTCTGGCACCCATCAGAAGGGCGCCGGTCACACCGGAATTGTTTCCCAGTGTCGGCGGCACAATATACTGATCCAGCTGTTCCATGTCCAGTTTCTCCGAGACTACATATCCCCCCAGCATCTCGTGGGTATACTTGCGAATTCTGGGGAACAGATGCTCCTGCTGCATCACTCCGCCGCCCAGCACAATCACTTCCGGTGACAGAATGAGAATCAGGTTGACGCACATCTGAGCAAGATACTTGGCCTCAAGATCCCAGGCAGGATGATCCTCCATCATCAGGCGCGGAGACAGACCCCAGCGCTTTTCAATTGCCGGACCGCTCGCCAGTCCTTCCAGGCAGTGACGGTGGAACGGACACATCCCGTCCGGCATTGTATCCATTTCATTCGGGGTCAGAATCATATGTCCAACCTCCGGATGAATCAGGCCATGAACGATATCGCCGTTCATGATAATCCCGCCGCCTACTCCGGTTCCAACTGTTACATAAACCAGACTGCGGTAACCCTTTCCGGCTCCCATCACATGCTCGGCAATTGCAGCAGCATTAACATCCGTATCAATTGCTACGGGCACATGCAGTTCCTCACGAAGTCTAGTAAGTATCGGAAAATTACTCCAGGCCTTTTTCGGAGATGCCGTGATATAGCCGTAGGTGGCTGAACGATGATTCAGATCAAGCGGGCCAAACGAACCGACTCCCAGTGCACTGATATCAAACTTGTCAAAAAAATCCACAATCTGTGGGATAGTCTCATCAGGCGTCAGCGTATGAAAGCTTGCCCGTTGAAGGACATTTCCCTGAGGTGTCCCTATCGAGCAGACCATCTTTGTTCCGCCCGCTTCCAATGCTCCTATTAACATGGTGTATTTCCTCCAGGCCTTTCTTTATTCTGCTTTTTGAATGATGCCTGACAACACCTATTTGCAATTACACCTGGCTCGCAAAACATACAGTCCCTGCTTCTCAGGGTCCGGAGAAATACATGGTGTTATTTCCCAGCATCATATAGCATAAGCGTGCACATCATACATGACTCCACAACCTCTGTCAATCTGCAATTTATCCAATATTTTCACAAAAACAGGAACATACCCTGCCATACCGCACACAGACCTGTTAGTATTTTTGTCTTTTCCTCATCTGTTTCACTATTATTTGCGTAAAATATTTGTAAAAGCCGCATTCTCGTTCGGTCAAAATTTTTCCCGGACTGCGCGCATTCCCAGCAGCAGCAGCTCCGCGCCTGCCGGCTGCAAAGCCATTTTGTTCAGCCGAACGCCATTGGTCATGATTCCCACGCCTGCTCCCGACGCGATATCGACAAACAGTTCCGAACACATGCCATATGCCACTCCCTGATGCCCAATCAGGTCCGCTCCGGGGATGACCTCTTTAAGAAAAGCAACATTCAGTCCGCGTCCCGCCGACCGGACGCCGCCAACATTCTCCTGCACTGTTCTCATTTCATCAAGAGAGCTTTTTTTCAGCACCTTTGTATCCTTTTTCGAAGCCAGCAGGCGTGCCATAGTTCCCAGACCATGGGCATCTGTAATCAGTCGCCCCACCGTTGTCACATAGCTTTCCCCTGGTCTTTCTTCAGCCCGCTGTCTCCTCTGATATTCCGCATCATACCTGAGCCGGGGCGGAAACAGGGCTTTGACAGAGTAGCCATCTGCAATTACCCGGTTTGCCGGAATACTGGCTGCACCATATCCTGCACATATTCCCAGCGGACGAAAGATCCTCTCCTGCATCAGGTCCTCAAAAAGAAGGCCGGAAGCCTTTTCGGCAATCGCCCCTGTCAGTCCGGCCCCAAGATTGGTATAGAGGAACTTTTCCCCCGGCGCAGATTCAAGCCATATCTCCGGATCACTGAATCGGGCCTCAGGGGACTCTTTCCCCGGAATCTGTAATTCCGCGTTCCTGATTCCCGCGGTATGTGTCAGCAGCATTCGAAGGGTAATTGCCCGGTCAGGGAAAAGGGGATTTCGAACAGAGAATCCCAGAACACGGCTGATATCCTCATCCAGGTTCAGCGCTCCGCTTTCAACCAGGGACATCACCCCATATGTCGAGATCAGTTTTGTAACCGAAGCCACCCGGAAGCAGGTAGATGAATCCACTGTCTCCCCCGTCTTTTTCCTGGCATATCCATGACAGAAAATCTTCTCTGTCCCATCCGGATACACCAGTGTCATACATCCGCCGACTGCCCGATGCGCCCTGAGAATGTTCTCAAAGCACTTTTGTACCTGCATCGTCCCTTTCTCACTCAGGTACCCTGACTCATCTTTTTCAACAGGCGGAATCGCTTTCAAAAAAGCGGCTGCTTTTTTCTGCAGAATCCGTCGTTCGCTCGCTGACAGGTTTCTCACAGTCTCCTCCGTTTGAATCATCCCGCACTGACATGCAGCAGAAACGTCACCGGAACGACTCTTTCATTTTTCATCTCTGCCTGCATGATACGTGAACGCCCCCCTTCTGTCAACCGTACAATAACGGCTCAGACAGCCCGGCCCAAGGCATTCGTTTTCTTGCGATTCATGTGTCAATGTGTTATCATATGGTCCGTCTGATTTACACTGTAAGGAGATCAACACCATTCATGAAAAGGATTTCAATCCTCTTTTTTTTCATATTATCTTTCATTTTTTTCTCTGCCTTTGCTGAAACTGTTTTATGGGAGGATGAAAACGGAAAGGTTTTGCTTGATGACAGCGGAGAGGTAAACTTCATTTCTGCAGATGGAAACAATCTGGGATCCGTTTCCTCTAATTCGCTGAGCGATTTCACCAGTCCGGCCGACCTGTCATCAGCCGCGGCAAATATTCCCTCCTCATATGACACACCGCTCCCCCCTGTTCCCACGCCTGTTCCTTACGACGAAAATGATTTCCCCGAATATCCGTCCTCCTCCGCACCTGTCCAGAGCAATATCCAGTCTTTTCAATTTAAGAGGGTTTTGAAATACGGAGATTCAGGTGATCTGGTCAGCGCTCTTCAGTCCAGACTGAAAGAACTTGGGTATTACGATGCACGTGTATCCGGAGGCTATTATAAAGTTACACGAAACGCCATCCGGGCATTCCAGTCCCAGAACGGGCTGCACGTTGATGGAATTGCCGGTCAGCAGACGCAGGAAGCACTGTTTTCCCCTGCGGCGGTCCCGGTAAATGCCTCGCCTCTCCCCTCTCCAACGCCTGTGCCGCCCAAATACACGCTCATGGTGGATGTCACAAATCAGATTACCAGAGCCTATACCTATGATGAAACCGGAAATTATACCGTCCTTGTTCGTGAGATGATCTGCTCGACCGGAACGGTAAAAAATCCAACCCCTCTCGGAACAACCATTATGCCCAAGACCCGTGCCAGATGGGGATATTTTCCCACATGGGACTCCCATGCGCAGTATCTCACTCGGATCGATAAAGCCAATGCCTTCCATTCCGTTCTGTACACCGCACCGGATGAACAGTCTCTTGCCGTCTCATCCTTTACTAACCTGGGAACCCGCCAGTCACATGGCTGTGTCCGTCTGACCGTGTCCGACGCCAAATGGATCTATGACAACTGTGCCGCCGGCACCATTATCACCGTATACGAGAGCAATGTTTACGATCCCGAGTATACCATGACGCTGAAACCCGCCCTGAATCAGGATACGCTTCGTGAAATGCCGCTCCCTGCCCCGACTCCTCTCCCTGTCTACAGTCCGGAAAACTGGCCCTCCAAATTCAGGACACTGAAAAGAGGTTCCAGCGGACAGGATGTCTATATGCTGCAGATGCGTCTTCGCGAGCTCGGTTTCTATAACGGCACTGTCTCCGGAGGATATTATGGCGGAACAATTGAAGCCGTAAAGGCTTTCCAGCAGGCCGCCGGTCTCAAAGTTGACGGTATTGCCGGCAAACAGACTCAGTCTGCATTGTTTGCCTTCTCAACGCCCACGCCAGCTGCCACTGCCTCCCCGGCGTATACACCTTTCCCTGTTTATCCCACCGTTGAGCCAACGCCAACACCTGAACCGGCAGCTTATACACCGGTCACCGATACTGTCGGCTGAAGTTTCTAAGAGGAGCTGTCTGTATGCTGTTCAATTCATATATCTTCATTCTGGCCTTTCTTCCTCTGACTCTGATCATCTATTTTCTCCTCGGCCGTCTTCCGGAGAAAAATTCGTTCAATAAGATCTTTCTGGTCCTGGCCTCCTTTGTCTTTTACGGATATAATCATCCGGGCTATGTCCCCATCATCGCCGGAAGCATTGTAATCAATTATCTGCTCTCACAGCAGATGCTGAACAGCAACAAAAAAGCACTGCGTCTCGCTCTGCTTCTGATCGGCATCACAGGCAATCTTGGCGTTCTTTTTTTGTTTAAATACCACGATTTCTTTGCCGAAAACCTGAACCACGCCTTCTCGCTGCATCTGCCGCTTAACCACTGGGTTCTGCCCCTTGGTATTTCTTTCTTTACCTTTCAGCAGCTTTCCTATGTCATTGACAGCTATACACACAAAGTCCCCAAATATCACTTTCTGGATTATTCCCTGTTTGTGACTTTTTTCCCTCAGCTGATTGCCGGTCCGATTGTTCTTCACAGTGAAATCGTTCCGCAGTTTGCCGATCCGAAAAACCGTCACTTTCGAAGCGAATCCTTTGCCCCCGGCCTGTTCGCTTTCGCCCGGGGACTGTTCAAAAAAGTCATTGTTGCCGATACATTTGCCGTTGCGGTAAATGCCGGATTTGGCGCCGCACACTCTCTCAATACCGCAGAGGCGTGGTTTGTTGCTGTTGGCTATACCCTCCAGCTGTATTTCGACTTCTCGGGATACTGTGATATGGCCACCGGTATTGGCCTCATGTTTAATATCCGCATTCCCATGAATTTCAATTCTCCATATAAGAGCCTTAATATTCGGGAATTCTGGCAGCGCTGGCATATGACGCTCTCCCGTTTTCTGACGAATTATATCTACTTTCCTCTGGGCGGCAGCAGAAAAGGCCTGCCCAGGACCTGTCTCAATCTGCTCATCGTTTTCCTTGTCAGCGGTTTATGGCACGGTGCCGGATGGCTGTTCCTTTTATGGGGACTGATGCACGGCATTGCCTCTGTCCTCTACCGCCTGTTTCGCAAGCAATACGATGCCCTTCATCCGGCCCTTCAATGGATCATGACGTTCACTTTTGTCGTGATTGCCTGGATCTTCTTCAGAGCCACTGCTCTGCAGGATGCCCTGGCAATCGTAAAGTCCATGTTCATGATGGATTTTTCGCCGATCCGTACCGAGATTACCTCTGCTTTTGCTCTTCCGGGCGGATTCCATCCCGGGTACAATGCCATCTATATGCTGTTATGGTATATTCTGTCGCTTGGTGCCTGTCTGGGGCTGCGAAATAACTATGAAAACACCATGTCATTCCGGCCGACACTCTGGAATGCTGCCTTAACCGTCATCCTGATCGTTTACAGCGTCCTGTCCCTTTCCGGCGTCAGCGTATTCCTGTATTTCAATTTCTGATTACTGATTATGAGCATAAAAAAATGGTGCGGATTGACACTTGGTCCGCTGATTCTGTTCTTTCTTTTATGTATCGTCCTCATCGCATGGATCGATCCGTTTCAGGCATATCACCTAGCCACGGAATACCTGCCTCCCGTCGACAAGACCTCTCAGGTATATTCAAATCCCGGCATTGCCAGAAACTATCCCTACGACAGCGCAATTGTCGGAACCTCGGTTACGGAGAACTTTCATCCGTCCTATATGAATTCCCGTCTGGGCGGACAGTTCATTAAACTGTGCACCTCTGCCGGTACCGTTCATAATCATGCGGTTCTCCTGGATATTGCTTTCAGGACTCATTCCTTACGTCGTATCGTCTATGGTCTCGACGTGTATTCCCTCGTCGGGGAAAGCAATGAAGTTACCTATCCTCTGCCGGATTATCTGTATACAGACACCTTTACTGACGACGCGCCCTACTGGTTTAATAAAAGTGTCTGGGGCACTTTTATTCCAAAGTGCCTGAAGACCTGGGGACAGACACAGGATGAATCCTTCCGTGATAAAATGTACAATTGGGCTAACCAGGATGAATACAGTGTCGGTGCAATAGAATACACGGCTCTGTTTGAATCACCAAAACAGGTTCACACACAGGATGCCTTCCTTGAAAAAGCCCGAAACAATATTGAAACAAATTTGCTGCCGTTTATAACGGCATATCCCGAAACACATTTTGACATCTTTTTCCCGCCTTATTCTGCCGCAGAATGGTCCAACATGGAAAGCAAGGGAACGCTTGAGGCACTTTTGGCATTGCGTCCATTATGCTATGACCTTCTCTCCCGCTATGAAAACGTAACCCTGTATGACTTTTCCGTCCGTGAATCATGGGTTCTGCACGGCAGGAACTACAAGGACACCACCCATTACGGCGAATGGATCAATGACGCGATTACAGACTGTATTGCCGGCGGTGAGGAAATCGTTATAGCACAGGAAACCCTTTTGGACAACAATGACAAACTTCGCACCTGGGCCCATGCATTACACGATGCCGGGCGATGGATCTTTGAGTCTGATTAATTGATCAATGAAACAGAGGGAAACAATGCCCAGTTCAATGAAAAAAAGGAATAAGCAGAAATCTTCCCTTCCGCTTATCCAGCTTCTTTTATCCGGTTCTGCCGTTCTGGCGCTTGTCGGGATCAGCCTTCTCCTGACCAATTTCGTTCAGGTGAACCCGATAGAGCCGGAATCCTCTTCTTCCGTCCAGTCAACGCCAATCTCCCCTGCCTCCGATTCCACAGCAGATGGTTTGGCCCTGACTCCAACCCCTGCTGTCAATGCCCCTTTCGGTGTTCAGTATGGATTTGGTGATCATTATCTGCTTCCCGGAAACAGCACGGCAGTCGCAGAAGAAGAAACCATTCTGTTTACCCCAAACCCGACCCCATCCCCCACTCCCACCCCTACCAGCACCCCTGTCAAAACGCTGAAAAAGGGGATGGATGGCGAGGAGGTTAAAGCTCTTCAGGAAAAGCTCAAACTGCTTGGATACATGGAGGGTACCCCGGATGGGATCTTCGGCAGCCAGACAGAGGATGCCGTTGTGATGTTTCAGGCCGTGAACGGTCTCATTGCCGACGGTCTGGCCGGAAGCAAAACACTTGAAGTTCTGTACAGCACAGCAGCGCTCTCAGCAGATCAGATTCCAAAGACCGATTTCCTCATTCTGGTCAACCGTGACCTTCCGCTGGATTCAAATTACGTTCCCTCAGACCTGGTTGACATCTCCAAAGTCATTTCTTCGGATATCGTCAAGGTAAAGTATTCAGGAACCAAAGCCAACCGCACCGCAACCGAAGCGCTTGGCACCATGCTTCAGGCAGCCGTAAACAGCGGCATCGGCAAGTGGCAGATCTCCTCCGCCTACCGAACCTATAAAGAGCAGCAGAAACTGGTGGACAATTCTGTCTCCACTTATCTTAGAAACAATCCGGACTGGTCACGCAAGCGTGCTCTTTCCGCCACTTACAACACGGTCGCCCCGGCAGGAACCAGTGAACATCAGACAGGTCTGGCCTTTGATGTTACCGTTCCGGGGGTGAGTTTTACCGGAACCGAGCAGCAGAAATGGCTCCATCAGCACTGTCACGAATATGGATTTGTCGTCCGTTTTACCAAAGAAAAGCAGGAACTCACCGGTTTCATCGCAGAGTCCTGGCATATCCGTTATGTCGGCCTGGAAGCTGCCCAGATTATGACAAAGAACAACTGGTGTCTGGAGGAATACGTCCAGTACGTACTCAAATAAGATCCCCCGCTTGCGGGGGATCTCCTTCAAAACTTGATCCGGGAACACAAACGCTTTTTTCAATCAGCTTTGCCCGCCGCGGCCGCGAAGCAACCGGCTATTCAACATACCGTTTATTATCCTTCAATTCAGGATGCTTACGGAAAAAGCCTTGTAAAACGTCAGGGAAAACAGTTTGATGCGAAAGTCAGGCGAATATATGATACATCCTTTCAATTCCATTTCTTTGGGTCTGGTATGCGTTTTTCTCCTTGCTTCTATATTGCTGAAAAAAAAGAGGTCTATTTCAGGCCCCCTTATTCAGTTAATTGAAAATAAATACTTTGAATTGACTTTTATCGTCATCGTCCTGCTCATCGGCGCCGCATTGAGGCTGATCGGGCTTGATACGCTGCCTGCGGGAATGAATCAGGATGAGGCCAGCATCGGTTATGACGCATGGGCTCTGGCAAATTACGGTGTGGACAGAAACGGATATCACAATCCCGTATATCCTGTGGCATGGGGAGCCGGCCACGGACCGTTTTATCTGTATGTTGCCTCGGTTTTCATCAAAGTATTCGGCAACAGTCTGTTTGTGTACCGTTTACCCCAGGCACTGTTCGGGATCCTTTCAATATACGTTTTTTATCTGCTGCTGAAGAAGATCACCGATCGGTTTACAGCGTATACAGGCGCACTGCTGCTGACCGTATCTCCATGGCATATCATGTCCTCACGTTGGGCCCTGGATGCAAACCCGGCACCGTTTCTCCTTCTGATTGGGCTGTACTTCTTTGTAATGGGCTGCCATAATAAAAAAACAGGAACATACGCTTTGGCAGGAGCGTTTTTTTCTCTATCGCTTTATACCTATGCCTCAACATATGTTGTTCTGCCGATTATGCTGACTATACTTGTGATATATGCGTTGGCAAGACATTCTATCACGATAAAGCAGTTAATCATCTGCGGACTTGTGTGCGTGGCTGTCGCCCTGCCGCTGGCAGTATTCTGGATCATCAATATATTCAAGCTTCCCGAAATACGCACCGCTTTATTCAGTGTACCGCGTCTTACAGTACTGAGATCAAATTCGGTTTTTATCCCTCTGAACCGGCATATCTTTGGCAATGTGATCAGCAACGTTGGGAGCCTGTTTTCTCTTCTGTTCTCGTATCCCATCAAAGAAGTGATTAATGTAATTGATGGATTCAATATTATCTATGTATTTACATTTCCCCTTTTTCTGCTGGGCGGATTTCTGTCATTCAAGCGTGCAGCCAGGTTAAAGTCAGCTGATTACAACTTTGTAATGTGCGCATGGTTTACAGGCAGCTTTATTTTGTCCATCCTGCTCCATCAAAACATCAACCGTATAAATGTGCTGTTTATCCCTGTCATCTATTTTGTGACGGTCGGAATCAGATTTCTTGCTGAAAAGCAGCGGGAAATGTGTGCCGGTGTGCTATGTCTGATACTCGCCGCTTCCGGATTGTTTGTTCAGTATTACACGGGGCCGGAATACAGACATCAGATCGGATATGAGTTCATGAATGGATATGGCGAAGCAGCACGGTATGCCGATTCGCTGAACAAAAACACGGTCTATTGCGTCGATCATTTTGATGAAGAAAGCGTACGCGGCGGATACGTTCTGCTCATGTATTACTGCGAAACTGATCCGGTGCTTTTTCACGAAACAGTTCAATATGAGTATGATGATTCCGAATTCCGCAAGGCAACGAGTTTTGGCAGGTACCGGTTTATCCTCCCGCAGAATATGCTGTCAGACACCTATCAGGAAGATGTTTTTATCCTTCCGGAACATTATGCCGGCAAGTTTGATTCACGCTTTCATATTGAAAAATTCGGCAATTTCATTGTTGTCAGCAGATCGTCCAAATGATTTTTCACTTGTTAAGATTCCGCTGTGACCAGCCGGCATTCCCTCTTTTGCAATTTCTTTTGGAAAATTGTCCACAAATCATAAGTGCCGAAAAGAATAACAGATCAAGCGATACACATTGCGCACCCCGCATCCGAAAAGAATAACAAACAAGGGGGCATAGCAGAATAAATATCTGGCCCGCGCTTCAAACAAAAGATTGAAAATTGTCAAACCAATGATAGACATGGCCAGCGTAATGATAATGGTACTGCTGTCTCCATCATAGAGCCTTGTTCCTTTCGAATGAACAAAAACAAACAGCTGAAAGAAGAGGACCATAACCCAGATTAATTGCTTTGAAGCAATAAACCAACTGTAGTTTTTTCCTTCCGGCTTAATATGTGAGCGGATAAAATCACTGATTCTGTTCTGCGCCCATTCCGGGTCTCCGGAAAATGACTTGCCTTCAACATTCCAGGCAAATGTACCATCGCCATAATTGACAAGTTGTTTCCTGCACAAATGCTGAAGCAATCCTCCGATTCCCATTTCTTTTATTCTTCTTTTTGCCTCCTGTATGTTTGCTTCGTTTCTTTCATTGTTTGTTGAAAAGGTCTGTGTATAATAATAATCGTCCTCTGACCAGGCTCCATCTGTAGAATTGTTCAGACCCATCATTAAATAGTGCTGCCAGCCAAATGCTTTGTCGGCATCTCTCTGGAAATGCAGGGCCGGCAGAATCATATAATTGTATGATACAAAAAATATTATTATTCCAGCCGCATAACACATGGTTCTAATGCTGAATCCAGACAATCGACGTCTATGTCCTTTTCCAAACAGGCAGAATACTTCAGCTAATATCACTGCAATGAACGCTATCAGAATTTGTGGTTTGATAAAGAAGCCAGCCAGAGAAACAAATCCTAAAATTATACTCCAGAGAGCCTTTGCCGCATTTTTTTCTGATTTCAAGCTTAATTGATAGAGTCGAATAATAAGAACCGGAAACAAAATGCCTGTGGCATCTGAGTAGGCAACAATGAACCATGGAGAGATGCCAACGAGCAAAACAGCTGTACTATACGTCAGAAAAGCCGTTCTTTGATTGTTTGTAAGATCAATCGTTACTCTGTATACGAGCCACATGGAGACAGCATCAATAAGACATTGGAATACAACAAGAGAAAACTTCCAATTCATATACCCGACGAATGCTGCCAGTCGAACAACTCCGGTAAATATCCATACAAGAAGCATGTTATTGGGATACATGGAAAAATAGCCATTGTCAAGATATGCATAATCACGGTTAACCTGTAATCTTACAGTTTCACGTATTACTCCCGTA
Source organism: Christensenella sp. UBA4263 (assembly GCA_002395225.1). GTDB lineage: Bacteria > Bacillota > Clostridia > Christensenellales > Aristaeellaceae > Ventricola. The sequence goes on along the minus strand of DGWH01000133.1, from coordinate 2,328 downwards.
TCCCATTCAGATAAAAAATATCCTCCATAACAGGCGTATATCTGCCAGGCAAGAAAAACACCGAGAGAAATCAGAAGAATAAGGCGATGGTTCTTTTGCAAAAAAGATTCGATTTGCTTTCCATAATGAGTATTAATCTGGAACAATAAAACAATTCCTGCCACACCAATTATGAAAAAGCCAGCATTCTCCAGTGGAAAAGTCTTTGAGTGTGTAAAGTTAAATACATGTTGCATGCCAAAAACAAGAAAAAGAGTCCAAAGAAACATTAATACGTATATTCGAACAACAATCCACCTGAATGTTTTATTCATGATGCGCTTTTACCTCTTTCTGCCTTGTTTAAATATCGATGCCAACCGCTTGATTCATTTAACTTTTCCAGCCATCTGCCAGTTTAAAACTTTACCCACCAGGATCGAATAAATAAGCTTCTTCATTTCAATCGTACCGCTATAGTATCGGCTTCAAAAAATCAATCTGTTCACTGTAAATTTCAACATTATCGGAAGAAGTGTTTTTGATTACTATTTCGCCATTTTCCACCTTTTCAGTTGCAGCAAACTCACAAACCATTTCCTGGTCGCTGTTAGTAATCATTTCGATATCCAGGGACGCATTTTCAGACTTATAAGTACAATAAAACTCTGCGAAAGATAAGTTTTTCCCATGTATTGTCACCCTATATCTTCCGGGACGAAACTGCATATTTGGTCCATGTGAAATACCATTCTCATATAAAATTCGATGGCCTTTAACGTCCTCTCCGTTTATAAGCCAGTTCCCATCCTGAAATACAAAATCATAATCATATATATCGCTAATCATATCACCATAATTTTCATATCCATAAACCGTATAGTAACCTTGTTTGAGAATGATTCTTTCATCTCTTAGCTTCCACAATTTTTTCCTGGCAGCTTCTCCTGCATCCATATTAAGCCTAATTGCATTGTTTTGGAATAATAAAAATACTTTTCCCTCAGGCCGTTCGGTATCGTGTTTTACAAGCTGCAGCCATTTATAGGTTCTGTCTACATCGCCCCCCGCTTCTTCTCCCAAATCGTCCCCCCAGGTATAAACATCTATTGCTCCGTCTGAAAGTTCGGTTAGGACATTTCCGCTCCAAAAAGCCGAATACCCTTTATAATACCCATGTTCCAATAGATAATCTGCGATCTCCTGATGATCTGTTTTTTCCCTTTGAATACCAAGACTTTTCAGATTATCATACCCAGAAAAAAGGATCAGCACAATCCAAACAGCTAATGCGGCACTCCTAAATAAATGCTTATAGTTATCCAGATATTTCAAACCCATGGCAATCATCGGCGCTGTCAGGAACATAATCGGAAGATTGTACCGGTCAGAATGATTCATGTCGGTAAATGTAAACAGAAGGATAAAAATAACAATAGATGAAATAAAAAATGACGAAAAAAAGAAATACACATCAGATTTCTTCTGTCCAACTTTTATTCCCTGCAGCGCACTGAAAATTGAGCCAAGGGACAAAAAAGCAACAAATATATTATGGAACAGCACCCGGCCTTCTAATTTGCCAGACATGAAGCCAAGCGATGTAAAAAAACCAGTTATTATGCCAGAAATTCGGCTAATATCGAAGGATGAAAAGGATACGTCATAAACCATAAAATGATATTTATTTTTCATAATCGTTATATTTATCAGATATCCGATCAAACTGGCTGATAAACATAAAAATGCAGCAAATAAATACCTTTTCCAGCTCACACTCACCGTATTATCCGTAACCCTGGCGACTTTATGCATATATGGAAGTAAAACGGCAAGGAACAGGGGGATAAAGAATACGATTAGCTGTCTTGCTCCTCCCATTCCGGCCAAAACTGCCAGCACACATCCTAAGGACAAAACAGCAGCTCTTATTCCTTTATTTTGGTTATTCTCTGAACAATAACTGATTAAAGAAAAGATGAGTATTGTTATCCCCATATGCGGCACATAGTATGGAAATTGCAATACAAATGAATAATATATGCCTGAAAAAGGAAGAACCAGCATTAATCCTATAGCCGGAAACAGGGAAATGAGTTTGGAAACCCTGCAGAAAACAAAAATGCTTATGAGCAGGCATAAATGAATTATCACCGTGCCAAGAAGTCTGACTTTATGCCAGCTATGAAAAATACGAAACAACGGTGCAAAAACAAGATTGGTATTTAACACTCTGATCTCTGTAGAATAATACCAATTGGGGGACACTAAGCTGCCTTCCTCTGCCAGTAAATTTGCAAGGACCAGTTCGCTTGAAATGTCAGAATCTGTCTGTGCTTCCATTGTTCG
>DGWH01000048.1 GCA_002395225.1 Christensenella sp. UBA4263 | reverse complement strand
ATCGTGTTGAAATACAATGGCCATTTACTAGGGGGTCTCCTTCTTTTTTGATCATCTGGTGCCATTATATTACATAACGCTATCCCTGTTAATAATATATTCATAACTAAAGTTACGAATTATATATTCCCTAAAAACAAAAATGTTCGCCTTTTTTTCGACGAACATTTCAGAATTGATGAACTTTGAACTCTCCAGTATGGATTCCTCCTCGTTTTTTACACGGCACTGCCGTGCTTCTTGTATACATGATACCATGAAGCATTCCGTCCTTTCAAGTCCCTTTTCCATCATTTCCCAAAAAAATTTCTTTCCCGCCGGACAAGCCAGTTCCCGCACAATTTTCCGCTGTGCTTTCCCCAGGCAGCATTTTCGCCTGCGGCGTTTTCCTTCGTCCTGTGTCCGGCTGTTTTTTACTGCTTGTATACAAGATATTGACATTCCGTCCGCTTTCTCTTATGATTAATCCTGACATACAGCAGGCCGAGCTATGTCCGGTCCCAGCCAAGTATACACCCAGGCCGGCTGCACCAGACCGATCCTGTGCCTCTTTGCGACGATTGTCCGAAATTCCGGAATAACGCGAATGTCCTGAAATGAGGTGGTTTCTTATGGCAGCCGAAGTCCTGCTGGATCATGAACAGCAGTACAAGATGCTGGAAGCGGAAATTCTTCAGTTTGTCCACAAACCGGGGGAAATCATCAGTGAAAGCTCGCTCTGTCAGCGTTTCGGGCTGTCCAGAACGCCTGCCCGAAGTCTTCTTCAGCGCCTGCAGTCAAACGGTCTCATCCGGATTGAGCCAAAACGCGGGAGCATCGTCACCAAACTGAACCTGAACATCATCAATCAGCTCATCTATGAACGATTTGCGGTTGAGACCATGGTTTTGCGGGATTACATTGCTGCCTGCAACCCGGCGGATGTTGAACGGGTCCGCTTTCTGTTTTATCAGCTGAAGGACGTTGCCGCACCGTATTTTGATGACCGCGAGGCCTTTGACACTTCCCGTTTTCTCACCGTCGATCTGAGCATGCACAGTGAATGGTTCCGGCGAATGAACCTTGACTATCTCTGGCAGCGACTCAGCAGTCCGCAGTCCAGTTACACCCGGTTCTGCATGCTGGATATTCTAAGTGGCAACAACGTACCGGATGTCCTTGAGGAGCACGGGCAGCTCCTCCACCTGATCGAGAGTGGAAATACCACGGACCTTGAGCCGCTCCTGCACCGGCATCTGTACGGCGGCATCCGGCGCATCGGTTCCCGGATCTATACCACCTATGTCGACTATTTTGAACCGTTCGGAGGCGATGAACGTGCAGCGTTCAAAGAAACATAAACCCGGCGCCGTTCTGCTCGGAACATTCCCAGTGGCCAAATACCTGGGCCTGCTGCTGATTTCCCTGAACATTGGCCAGCTGCCCCGACAAACCTGGATTCTGCCCGGCACGACCGCCTCAAGGCTCTTTTTCACCCTCTGGATTGCCCTTTTTCTGGGTCTTTCCCTGCTGGCAGACCGGCGAGCCCGTATCGAGCAGAAAAACGATCAGGTCAGAGGCGGGAAAGTGCTGAATCTCCTTTCCTTCCTGGCCCTTGCCGTCCCCGGGCTTCTTCTGGTTGACGCCCTCGCCATCCTCCACATTTACCTGATCTGGTATAAAGCCGGCGCCGTTTTGCTCCAGCCCTCCCTGCCCCAGACCGCCTGTATGGCCGCCGGCTGCGTCCTGTGGATCTACGCACAGGCCCTTCCCGCTCTTCCCTTTGGCAGCATCTGGGGAATCCGGACAGCCCGGACTCTGGCCTCCCTGGCCGCCTGGTCCGAAACGCATCGGCGGGCACGCCCGCTTTTCCGGATTCTTTCCCTCATTGCCTTTGCAGCAGGTATTCTGCTTCTTCTCTGATTTCTACGCACCAAATCCGAATGCCATAACCAGAGAGGCAATACACTATTCGGTTCCATTTGTTTATTCCAGGCTCCATTTAGTTTACCCCAGAGACTATTCTGATCCTATTTTGAACTTCCACCTGATGCATGAAGAATGCGGATGGCTCAACTTTATAAACTGATGGCAAAACAAAAACGGCGTGACCAAGTCACGCCGTTTGATTTTATTCCATTTTACGTTGGTTTGAACCTGACACTGTCAAAGTCCACCGGAATAGCCTCTGGTTTTCATTATCTGTCCTCGCGGAAATAGCTCTGTCCCAGACTGGCCGGAGGCTGATTTTCCCGCTTGTTCCTGATACTGGTGATAATCAGAACCAGGATCGTCACCACGTAGGGCAGCATTCTGAGCAGGGGTTTCATCGCCATCGTCACGGTGATGCCGGGGATGTTTGTAATGAAACTTGAACAGGAAAACAGGAAGCCGAAGACCGTAGACCCGATGATGGTCATCGGCGGACGCCACAGGGCAAAGATGACCAGGGCAATGCTCAGCCATCCCAGTGCCTCAATGCTCAGGTACGCTTCCTGCGAAGCCATATAGTCAACGATGTAGTAGAATCCGCCCATCCCGGCGATCCCGCTGCCGATGCACGTGGCCAGGTACTTGTAACGGATGACATTGATCCCCACAGCATCCGCGGTTGCCGGAGCTTCCCCCACTGCCCGCAGGTTAAGCCCGACACGGGTCCTTGTCAGCACATAGCCTGCAATCAGGGCAATGGCGATGGCCAGAAAAAAGAGGATGCCCAGTGCCTGCAGACTGTCCTGCCGCGCGGCAAAGGGCCAGCGATAATATTCCTTGGGTCCCACCAGATAAACCGTTGCATCCAGTTTAATCATGATGACTTTCATCAGGCCGACGCCGAAGGTGGTCAGGGCCAGTCCGGTCACGTTCTGGTTCGCCCGCAGGCTGACCGTCAGAAACGAATAGATCAGACCGCACAGCACGGAAAACAGCACCGATCCCAGCATGCCCAGAAGCACGATCATGAAGGGCGGCAGTCCGCTTTTCCCGATCATGTTCAGCATCAGGCAGCCGCCGGCACCGCCCATGCACATGACCCCGGGGATGCCCAGATTCAGATGCCCGGCCTTCTCCGTCAGAATTTCACCGGTGGAGCCGTAGATGAAGGTGGCCCCGAACGCCACGGAGTCGATCAGAAAATTCAGCCAGATATTCATTTGACCGCCTCCTTTTCCTTCCGGATAAACTGAATCCGATAGTTCACGAAAAACTCACTGCCGATGATAAAGAACAGGATGATGCCCACAATGACGTTAGGCAGCGCGCCGGATACGTCAAAATCCTGACTGATCTGTGCTGCTCCCTGATTCAGCAGCTGAATCAGGCCGGAGGTCAGAATCATCATCAGCGGATTAAAGTTGGCCAGCCAGCTGACCATGATCGCGGTAAAGCCCTGCCCGCCCACGGACTGGGTGCTGACCGAAAGGTCCAGTCCGGCGCCGATCAGGTAGCCGGCCAGTCCGCACAGTGCGCCGCTGAGGAGCATGGTCCGGATAATGACCTTTTTGTCATTCATTCCCACATACCGGGCGGTTTTCACACTTTCACCCACCACGCTGATCTCGTATCCGTGTTTCGTGTAGTTCAGGTAGATATAGAGACACACCGTCAGAGCCAGCACAATCAGGATGATCAGCAGATAGCTGTTGCTCCCCAGCGTCGGCAGTTTTCCGGTTTTCATCTGCGGCAGGACGCCGGAGCCGCTCTTGACCCACACTTCCAGGAAAAAGGCTACCAGATAGGTCGCCACATAGTTCATCATCAGCGTAAACAGGGTTTCATTGGTCCCCCATTGAGCCCGGCAAATGGCCGGGAGCAGTCCCCACAGTGCGCCTGCCAGCAGTGACGCCGCAAGCATCAGGACCAGCAGCAGCGGCTCCGGAATGGTTCCCCCGAGATAGAAATCCACGGCAATGCACGCCAGAACACCCACCAGCGTCTGGCCCTCCCCGCCTGTATTCCAGAAATGCATCCGAAATGCCGGCGTCAGCGCCAGGGCGATGCACAGGAGAATGGCAATGTTTTTCAGGAATTTCCAGAATTTCCGCTGAGTCCCGAACGCGCCCTTGATAAACGCATAGTAAAAATCCCCGATCCGCTCCGGACGCTGCTGCAGTTTCTCAATCAGAAGGAATGCCACGACACCGCAGACCAGCATGCCCAAAAAAATGGCAAGTACCCGGATTCCCCAGGCCTGCCACCAGGGAATGGCATGACGCCTGCTGAGGTGGAAAAGCGGTTCCCTTTCCCCGGGTCGTTTATCACTCATTCGCTGCACGCTCCTCCCGACGCTCTGATTTGGTCATGAGCAGACCAATTTCCTCTTTGGTGGCCATCCTGGCATCGACAATTCCCGTCACTTTTCCGCCGTTCATGACCAGAATCCGGTCGCAGAGTGCCAGAAGGACATCCAGGTCCTCGCCCACGAAAATCACGGCAACGCCCTGTTCTTTCTGGTGGTTCAGCAGATTGTAGATCGCATAGGAGCTGTTAATGTCCAGTCCCCGGACCGGATAGGCGGCCATCAGGACTTTGGGGGTAAAGGCAATTTCACGTCCGACCAGGACCTTCTGCACGTTTCCGCCGCTCAGTTTTCTCACCGGTGTGGTCAGACTGGGCGTGGAGATTTCAAGGTCACGGACAATTTCCTCCGCCTGCTCCCGGGGATGTTTTCGGTTCAGCATACCCGCGCTTCCCTTGCGGTAGCTGCGCAGCATCATATTGTCCGTAATGTTCATGCTGGCCACAAGTCCCATCCCCAGGCGGTCCTCCGGAACAAACGACAGATGGATGCCCAGCTGCCGGATCTCCAGCGGATTTTTGTTCCGCAGGTCCATGACCTCATCTTCCTTGAACAGCACATCCCCGCTTTCCACCCATTTCCGGATTTGGCGCCGCTTCATTCCCTCAAAGCTGACCTCATTTCCTTTCCTGTCATGGAACGCATGTGCTTTCCCCAGTTCCCTCACCCGCTTCAGGCTTTTGTGGAAGAACGTCACCGGCTTGTCCTTTTTGGGATTGTGGAAAACAATCTCCCCGCTAGCCGGTTTCTGCAGACCCGCAATGGTATCAAGCAGTTCTCGCTGTCCGCTGCCTGCGATTCCCGCAATTCCCAGGATTTCCCCGCCATTGGCCGTAAAGGAAATGTCTCTGAGCACCTGCAGTCCCTCCGGACTGACCAGGTTCAGATCCCGCACAATCAGCCGGGGCTGGGGATTGACCGGGTCCGAGCGGCTGATATTCAGGTCGATCTTTTTCCCGACCATCAGCTCCGTCAGCTCGGCCTCACTGGTCTCGGCGGTGTTCACCGTGGCGACGTGTTCCCCTTTGCGCAGAATCGCCACCCGGTCACTGACCTCAAGAACCTCATTGAGTTTGTGGGTGATGATGAGAATGGATTTCCCGTCATCCCTCATCCGGCGCAGCACACTGAACAGACGGGTAATTTCCTGGGGCGTCAATACCGCCGTCGGCTCATCCAGAATCAGAATATCCGCGCCGCGGTACAGGACCTTGAGAATTTCCACTGTCTGTTTTTCCGAAACAGACATGTCGTAGATTTTTTTGGTCGGATCCAGGTGAAAGCCGTACTTTTGCGAAATCTCCGCCACCCGGGCGTTCACCTTTTTCAGGTTATATTCGCCCTTTTCCTCAATCCCCAGCACAATATTTTCTGCTGCGGTAAACAGATCCACCAGTTTGAAATGCTGGTGAATCATTCCGATTTTATGTTCAAACGCATCCTTAGGGGAACGGATCACCACCTCTTTCCCGTCAATCAGGATATGCCCCTCATCCGGAAAATAGATCCCCGCAATCATGTTCATCAGCGTCGTCTTCCCGCATCCGTTCTCCCCCAGGACGGCCAGGATTTCGCCGCGGTAGACATCCAGATCCACATGGTCATTGGCCAGGATCGGGCCGAACCGCTTGGTGATCCCCCGCATCTGCATTGCCAGCTGTTTTTCCAATTTCCCGTCCCCCATCCGTCAGTTCTTTTTCATCTGTCAGTGGTACAGCTGCACCCGATTCCTCGCTTTCATCCCGGTCCCGTCAATCGTCATCGAAAAAAAGCGAAGAATCGGAAAAAGGAACGGACTGCCATCCCGGGCAACCAGGGTGACAGTCCTTTCTCTTCATTTCACATCAGAATTTCGTGTTCAGGCGCTCAATACCGTCAATCTCAAGGCTGAAATACGGCGCGCTGCGGAATTCGGACTCATGGAAGTAGCCATCATAGACTACCTTGTCCTTTTCCGGATTGTACGCATCATCGGTGGGTGCCCAGTCCTCGGCTACCGGTGCGCCGGCAACCGTGATAAAGCCCTCCGTGGCGGTATCAAACACGTGACGCGTTCCCGCCTCCAGCTCAGCCTTTACCTGGTCAAGCACTTCCTGCGTACCCTTGGCCGCAACCGCATCGTTCAGATCGGCGACCATCACCGCTTCATTGGCCATGTTGCCGACCCAGTCTTTGTCAACCGGCTCACCGGCAATAACCTGACCAATCAGGTATTCAAAGTACGGCTTCCAGTTAATCCGGCTGTAAACCAGATAGGTATTCGGGCAGGCTTCCTTGGTAGAAATATTATAGCAGACATTCGGCACACCGGCATTTTCACAGGCCGTGGGTGCACCCATGGAGTCGGCATGCTGGGAAATCAGATCGCAGCCCAGTGCAATCAGTGCCTCGGCCGCCGCCTTCTCTTCCTTTTCATCATACCAGGAACCGGTGAACTGTACTTTCATCTGTACATCGGGGCACACGCTCTTGGCACCCAGATAGAAGCTGGTGTAACCGGAAACCACCTCTGCATAGGTGTAGGCACCGACATAACCCATCAGGGGCACATCGCCCTTCAGTTTTCCGGCTTCCTTTAGCTCGTTCAGCTTCAGTCCGGCCGCAACACCGGCCAGGTAGCGGCCCTCATAAATCGTGGCAAAGGCATTCGCCAGATTCGGGTATTCCTTCAGGTGCGCCAGATCGCCGGTGGCATGGACGAACTGGACACCGGGATTTTCGGCCACGACATCATCCGTGTAGAACTGATGGCCATAGCTGTCAAAGAAGATAATGTTGCATCCCTCATCAACCGCATCAAGCGCCGTCTCCGCACATGCGCTGGATTCAGGCTGATTGCGGTAGAACTGAAGCTGGTCCTCCTCAAGTCCCATGGCGGCAGCAGCCTCCCGGGCACCGTTCATGAAGTTCAGGTCGTACGTTGAGTTTTCATCGTGCAGTAGAATGACACCAAGCTTGATGTCTTCTTTGGCAATTCCATCCGCCATGACCGCTGCGGCCATCAGGCAAAGTACCAGAACCATAACCAGAGCAACAATTTTTTTCATGTTGTTGTCCCCCATCATTTCTTTATGGATAAAGGCCTTTTGGAGACCTGAACCATCTTTTTTGTTCACCGGCAGCATTATCGCTGTCCTTTCACGAACAGTATTGGCACAAATCAGGCATTCCAGCTCTTCCCCTGTCGGGGATTTGCGGAGAAAACACACACGTTTCTTGTTTGTGGCTACGAATTATAATTCTTATTTCCGTATGTTTCAAGTCCTTATTCTTAAAATATATCATATTTTGGTATTTATTTGAGAATATCCGGCTTTTATTGTTCGGTTTTACCCAAACAACGAAACCATTCCTGCTTTTTCAAGCAAGGCAGACAAAGCATTTTCAGGGCTGCGCCGCCTCTCCCCCGGTCAGGCCCGAACGATTCAGGCGGTCATTCATAAAAAAACCACCCTGTCCGTTTAAGGAAAAGGGTGGTTATAGTCAGGATTTCCGGGGACACTCAGTCATAATAATGCGGGCTGACTTCCTTTGGAATCAGGCACTGGTACGTTTTCCCGTTCAGGCGCCGGGTAAGCTCTGCACGGGCCTTTGTCAGCAGTTCCGGCTGTTTGAGCAGCGTCAGCCCGGTATACGCCAGAACCTCCCCCGCTTTCAGCATTCCCTTCATGGCGATATCCGAAATCCCCTGTGCAACCCACTGCCAGCTGTGCGCACCGGCGCCGTACGCATAACAGTTGAGGTTAGCCGTACAGGTCGGGGTAACCCAGCTGACATCCCCGACATCCGTGCTGCCCATCTCACAGACATCCGAATGAACGGTTTCAACGTAGACATCACAGAGTTCACTGCTGCGAATGTTCTGCCGGAGCCGCTCCGGTTCCCGACACGCTTTGGGCATATCCGACAGCTGATCCTCCACGGGAACCGTTTCCTTGAACCTGGCCGCATAGCGGCGTTCCTCCTCGGTGTAGGCAGGAACACCGGCTTTGGCAAATGCCGCATCCAGCACCTCTTCAAGAGTGAAATTGGGAATCGTATTGCTCAGGCCCTCGTCAAAAATCACCTCAAGGCTGGTCTCGGTCATCAGGGCGGCGCCTCTGGCGATGTTCTTGACCCGCTCATACAGCCGTTCACACTTGGGATTGGTGGTGGAGCGGACCAGATACCTGGATTCGGCATAGGCCTGAACCACATTGGGGGAGCTACCGCCCGGATTGGAAATGGCATAGTGTACCCGGTCCGAATCTTCCATATGCTCCCGCAGATAGTTGACCCCCACATTCATCAGCTCCACCGCATCCAGCGCACTGCGGCCCAGGTGCGGTGCACTGGCAGCATGTGAGGCTACCCCGGTAAAGCGGAAATAACACTGAATGCAGCTCTGGGAGCTTCCGGTGGCAATCATGTTGAAGTTGGAAGGATGCCAGGTCAGCGCCGCGTCACAGTCATCAAACACCCCGTCCCTGGCCATATACGCCTTGCCGGACCCGCTTTCCTCCGCCGGACAGCCATAAATGCGGATGGTTCCCTCAAGCCCCTCCGCCTGCATGAGATCCCGAAGGAGGAGCGCACCGGCGATGGCACCGGTTCCCAGCAGGTGATGGCCGCAGCCCTGTCCCATGGCCTGCCCCGGAATCGGTTCCGGACTGGCCTCATCGGCCCGCTGCGAAAGGCCGTACAGGGCATCAAATTCGCCAAGAAATGCCAGAACCGGATGACCGCTGCCCCACTCGGCCACATAGCCTGTCTGCGTCCCGGCCACATTTTCCGTCACCGCAAAGCCCATTTTTCGCAAATATTCCACCTGTACCTGGCTGCTGACCTGTTCGCGGAAACCGGGTTCCGGATTCTCCCAGACTTTTCTGGCAATCGCAATCAGATCATTTTCATAGCGTTCAAAAACCGGATTCAGCATACTCTTTCTCCTTATCGAGTCGTAGTTAGTCTTTCGGCACCGCATCTATATCGGTGCTCATTTTTTGCAAACTGCCGCTATGCAGCAGGCCCTCTCAGGCAGCAAGGGTGTGTTGTCCCTTTGCAAAAGGCCTTCCCTCCCGGGAAGGCCCCTTTGTTCAGACGCTTTGATTCACGTGATGGCACGCCACCTGATGTGATCCGAACTGCTGCATTTTCGGCATCCTGCGGCAGGCCTCATCTGCCAGCGGGCAGCGGGTGCTGAACGGACAGCCGGCCGGCGGATTCAGCGGTGAAGGGATCTCCCCTTCCAGGATGATCCGTTTCCGGCTCTTTCCCACATCCGGATCCGAAATGGGAATGGCGCTGAGCAGAGCTTTGGTATAGGGATGCAGCGGATGGAAATACACCTCGCTGCTGTCCCCCACCTCCACCAGATGCCCAAGGTACATGACGCCGATCCGGTCTGAAATGTGCTTGACCATGCCGATGTCATGGGCAATGAACAGATAGGCAATGTTCCGTTCTTTCTGAATCTGTTTGAGCAGATTGATGATCTGCGCCTGAATGGAGACATCCAGCGCGGAGATCGGTTCATCACAGATGATAAAGCGCGGGTTCACCGCCAGCGTCCGGGCAATGGAAATGCGCTGCCGCTGGCCTCCGGAGAATTCGTGGGGATACCGGCGGACATGGTCCGGTTTCAGACCCACCGTGCGCAGGAGCTCGGTCACCCGCTCCTCCCGTGCACCGGGGGAGCGGTGCAGGCCGTGAATCACCATGGGCTCGCTCAGAATCTCACCAATGGTCATCCGGGGATTGAGCGAGGCGTAGGGATCCTGGAAGATCATCTGCACCTCCCGCCGGAAATCATGCAGGCTGCGCCCGTGCAGATGTGTCACATCCTGTCCGTTAATGCGGATATCCCCGGATCTGGGTTTGTTGATGCCCACAATCGCCCGGCCCAGGGAGGACTTGCCGCACCCGGATTCGCCGACCAGGCCAAAGGTTTCGCCGGCTTCTATGGTGAAGGAGACATCGTTGACCGCATGGACCAGCTGTTTGGGCGAAAAGACGCCCTTGGTGACATCATAGATCACATCAAGGTGAGAAATCTCTACATAATGGCCGCCGTTCATGCTCTCCCTCCTTCCCGGTTTTTCTCTGCCGCTGTCTGCGCCACGGCCTGCCGCCTCAGGACCTCATTGCACCAGCAGCTGCTGCTGTGCGTGTCAGAAAGATGAGTAATATCCGGCATGCGGACCTTGCAGATCTTCATTGCCTGCTCGCACCGGTCCACAAACGGACATCCCATGGGCGGTTTCAGCAGGTCCGGCGGCGAGCCCGGAATGGGCACCAGCTCCTTTTCCTCTGCCTCCGGATTGTTAATGCAGGACAGAAGGCCGCGGGTATAGGGATGATTGGGGGAATAGAAGATTTCGCGGTCCGTCCCCGCCTCCATGATCTTGCCGCCGTACATGATCAGGATGCGGTCACACAGGCATGCCACCACCCCCAGGTCGTGGGTAATCATGATGGTGGAGGTGCCGCTCTTGCGGGTCAGATCCCGGATCAGCTCAAGGATCTGGGCCTGAATGGTCACATCCAGGGCCGTGGTCGGTTCATCCGCGATCAGGAGTTTGGGATTGTTGGCCAGCGCGATGGCAATGATGATCCGCTGCCGCATGCCGCCGGAAAACTGATGTGGGTACTGGTGAATCCGCTTTTCCGGGGACGGAATGCCCACCTGCACCATGAGTTCCAGCGCCCGCTCATGGGCCTGCGCCCGGGTCATGGACGTGTGATTGAGCAGCGGCTCCGTGATCTGCCGCTCGATGGTCTGCAGGGGATTGAGAAAGGTCATGGGGTCCTGGAAAACCATGGCCATTTTGTTTCCGCGGATGTGGTTCATATGATGCAGGTACGCTTTCTCACTCGGGAACGCCCCGCGGCTGATGTCATCGCCGTCAAAGGTAATCTTTCCCCCGCCAATCCGGCCGTTGGCGGCCAGCAGGCCCATGATGGCGTACATGGAAACCGATTTGCCGGAGCCCGATTCACCGACAATTCCCAGAATCTCTCCGGGTTTCAGCGAAAAGCTGATGTCGCGCACGGCATGAACGAGGCCCTGGTCTGTTTCAAAATCGACGCTGAGATTCGAAACTTCCAATAGATTTGTTGTATCCACGTGGTTACCTCTTTCTGGGATCCAGCGCATCGCTGAGACCGTCGCCGATGAAGTGCAGGCTGAGCATGGTCAGGCTGATGGCCATGACCGGCCAGACCATCTGCATGGGATAGAGCATGAGGAGGGAACGGGCATCATTGGCCATGGTGCCCCAGCTGGCCATGGGAATGGAGATGCCGATTCCAACAAACGCCAGGAAGGCCTCGGTAAAGATCGCCTCCGGCACCATGAGGGTGGTATTGACGATAATGGGCCCCATGCAGTTGATGATCAGGTGCTTGAACAGAATCCGCGTCCGGCTTGCGCCAAGGACAAAGGCCGCCTGGGCAAATTCCTGTTCCTTCAGGGAAAGAACCTGTGCCCGCACCTGGCGCGCCATGCCGACCCAGCTGCTGACACAGATGGCCAGCAGCACCGAAAAGATGTTTGAGCCGAAAATCAGCATGATCAGGATAACATACAGCAATGTCGGCACGGAATAGAGAATGTCGACAATCCGCATCAGGATGAGATCCGTGCGCCCGCCGATGTATCCGCAGACGCCGCCGTAGACCACCCCGATGATCAGGTTGAGAAGGGCCGCCGCAAAACCGACGGAGAGGGAGATGCGGGCACCGTACATGACCCGCACAAAAATGTCGCGGCCGAATTTATCCGTTCCGAAAGGATGCTGCCAGCTGGAGCCGGCATTGCGGTGCATCAGGTCCTGCCCGTCATAGGTATACGGAGAGAACATCGGGACAAAGATGGCGGCCAGAATCAGAATGAAGAGAAAGACCAGGGAGGCCAGCGCCAGACGGTTCTTTTTGAACTGTGCCCAGGTATCCTGAAAATAGGTCTTGCTCTGCATGGCAACGAATTCACTGTCTTTTTCCTCATCGCTGAGGCGCTCAAACCATTCCTCCGGAATCTCCGACGCCGGGATTCCCAGAACGGCCTCACATTTATTGATATCTGCCATTTTCGGCCTCCTAACTCAAACGGATTCTGGGATCAATGGCGGCCGTAATCAGATCCGTCACGATGTTGGCCACGATAATGAACGCACCGTAGAAGATCGTCAGTGCCATAATCAGGGTATAGTCGCGGTTTGAAACACTGGTGACAAATTCCGCCCCGATGCCCGGGATGGAAAA
>DGWH01000058.1 GCA_002395225.1 Christensenella sp. UBA4263 | reverse complement strand
CTCAACTTTGGTCATTTGCCTGAGCCGGTTTGTCTTTTGTCAGTCAAACAGGTTCCTGAAAATACGGATCACCCGGTCCACAAATCCGACATGGGTAACCACATCCTTCAGCGGTTCCGCATAGGCGTAAATCTCTGGTCCGATATTGTTTCCAATGCGGAGATCCCTGAAAATGGCGTCATAGACATCATCCGAGAGGTTCGTCTGACTGAACCGTTCATTGTCCATCGTCACCTCTGCGCCAAGTGCCAGACGGTTGCCCCTGCCCTCCGGAATCTTCAGATGATCCACGATCAGACGGTCATCAAGCCACACGCTGAACCGTGACCCGGCACACTGAATCCGCAGTTTCCGGTCATCCTGCTCATCGATATCCAGTTCGGGGATATACGGCTGTGCGCCATCCGCCAGGGTGGGAACCCGAAGGGTCCGCAGATACTCAAGGCTGGCCTGCGCCTCTGCCCGGCGTGCCTCGTCCTCATCATGCTCGATAATAGCCTCGCAGCAGGCTATTTTCCCGGCCAGTTCATTTTCCTCAACCGATTCGGCAGGGCCGCCGTCAAAGTCCATGAGATCCAGCTCAAAAAGCGGTTCCGCTCCAGAGGGCGCCAGGATATAAAGCATATTGTTGTGCAGACATACCGTCACGCCGCCCTCGCCGTTTTCATCCGTCTTCATGGAGATCGACTGCTGACCTACCTGGTTTCCCTGCAGCCGGACGCTCAGGTCAAAGTCCGGCGACAGTTCCTTTTCCAGGAGAAGGGTCCCCTTTCCGTATGGCATGGAAGTCAGGATGATCCGGTGATCCGAATATTCTGCTACCCCCTGAAGGCGCTTCCACGCCTTAGCCTGTTCCTCATCCCCAAGACGGAACATCACCGAATGGCCGGTATCATCCCAGATGCGCATCATCAGGTGATTGGCCGAAAAGTACTGCCGGGACTGGAGGCGGGACAGATCATAGACGGAGGAATCCATCTGATTGAGACAGGTTCCCTGCCGGTTGAAATTCATCCCGAACACCTTCTGCATCATTTCCTCGTTTTTCCGGCTCACCAGCGGATCGTTGCCGTACGCACCGGTGTTGGAATGCATCAGGATATAGAGAGAGGGAACAAAGCCGAAATCCTGCCGGTACAGTTCCGCCATTTTCGTATAGTCCCATTCAATGCGCTTTTCCATCTCCTCCACCGATTCCTGGCGCAGACGGTTCTCATCCCGCAGAAAATCCATGAGGTAATGGTTGTAATCCCGCCGCAGGTAGTGATGCACTTTCAGGAATTCCGCCGTGTTCATATGCCCGAAGTAGTTTTCATACCGGTCAAAAATGTTGATATAACTGAGCCGGTACCCGTTGGATCCCATTTCCCAGTACGTGCTGTCCATCAGTTCCCTGGCGGACTTGGCCGTAATGTACAGTCCCTGCGTATCCGAGAGATTCTCGGCATAGGTACACATGGTTGCCTTGTAATTGCATGCCTCAAGGGTCGGCTGAACCCAGATGGCACTGTCATAGATGCCATCCTCAAAAATGATCAGCATCGCCTTTTCCGGCAGATTTTCCCCGTCCCGGTATGCCCGGATCACATCCTCCTGGGAAATGGTCTGGTAGCCGGAGGCTTTCAACGTCTGCATCTGTTCCTTGAAGGCCTGCAGGTTAACGATCTTGCTGCCCTCAACCGCCTTGGCCACCACGCCGTTATAGGCCAGCGCGATGAAATGCGTTCCGGAGGCATGCCCCATGCTGTCATAGCCCTCCGTTATGGATTCGGAGGAAATCATGGCGCTTTCCTTCTCCGGCGGCATGGGGCTGGGCTGCACCCGGGCCTGTTTATAGTCCCACAGGGACTTGATCACCCAGGAAAGGGCAAGAACCATGACGATGATTTCAAAAACGGTCCGAATCACTTTCAGGCGGTTTTTCCGTATCAGCCAACGGTCATCCATTTGTCATCACCCCTGCCTGTGCCGAATGCTCCGTTTGTCCTTTGTCCGTCTTTGCCGCCCGCTTTTTTCCCTTTCCGCGGGTGCCCCAGTCATTGACCCAGAAAGTCACCCAGGCCCATGGCATCTGCCAGAGCAGGAAAAACTCATAATACAGGCAGAACAGCAGTCCGTAGATCCACAGCGTACTCTTTTTCAGTATCAGCTGGGCAAAGCACATCATGAGGGACATCATGAGCAGTCCCAGCAGAAAAGTGGTCGGAAAGATCCCGCGGACAAGCGGAATGTACACCACGTTGTACAGCACGATAATCGGCGCAATCAGCGGAACCAGAAGACCGAGATAGAAAAAGAAGGACATGAAGGGCTGCTTGCGCCAGATAAACCGGCCCGCCCGCAGTGATTCCCTCAGCCAGGACCGCTTCCAACGCATCTGCTGACGCAGGAACTGACGATGCCGGTTGGGAACAATGGTGGAACAGATGGCCGTATCCTGATAATACGTCCGGTGGTGTTCCACCACATAATTGGTCAGGCTCCGGTCATCCCCGAACGTCGCTTTCTGCCCCAGGAATTTCTGATTGATCCACTTGTCAAACACCTCACGAACCGCCGTAATCCGGTAGCAGGAAAGCGGACCGCTCAGGCACATAACCGAATCGAAATAGGCCTCCGCCGCCTTCATGACGCGGAATGAGATGTAATAGCGGACCGCCTGCATTTTCGTCAGGTGATTCGTGTAGATATTGGCCACATCCGTCCGGCCGGCCACGCCGGCCGTCTGCGGATCCCGCATGGGCTGAACCAGGCAGCGGATGGCATTGGGCTGCAGGAAGCTGTCCGAATCCACAAAGACAATCAGCTCGGTCCGGCAGTTCCGGATGCCGATGCCCATCGCCTCCCGCTTCCCCTGATTATATTTCTGGAAGAAGACCCGGACCCGGTTTTCAATGTCATACTGCGGACCTTCCCGTTTGAGATCCTCGACGGTTTTCTTAATCACCTCTACCGAGTTGTCCGAGGAACCATCATCCACAATGATAAATTCCAGCCGGTCCACCGGATAATTCTGATCCACACACTTGAGAATGGTGGTCCGGATCCATTCCTCCTCATTAAAGCAGGGAATGACCACCGTGACACTGGGCGTAAAGGTGGGGTCCACCGGCACCGGATGGTAAAATACGCCGAACAGATACCGGGTCAGCAGGAACAGGGCGGTCAGAATACTGTACCCGTACAGCATCGGGCTTCTGGCAAAGTCCACAACGCTCTCCACGCGCATGAACATGATCATCAGCGTACAGAGGAAAAGGAACAGCACGGAAAGCGTAAAGAGCATGCCGTCCGTTTTTCGCCGCTCCTCATACAGCGGATGGGAAAACTGGATGGCCAGCTTTTCCCCGTCCCCGATGACCCGCATGATCCTGGCGGAAATTTTCTTGTATTTCTTTTCCGTTCCTTCCTGCAGATCCCCTTCCTGAAGACGGAAGGTCAGGCGAAGATGCTGCTCTTTCTCAAAGGGAAGTGTCCGCATCTCCTCCGGAACCTGAAGCATCATGCCGGTCTGTGAGATATCGACACTCGTCCCGTTAAAGCTCTTTCCGTTATCCAGCAGCACCTGCGTCTTCACGTGAACATTGAAGCGCTGTCCCGCATAAGTGGCATATTGCGGTCTGGAATCATCATCCGACTTGTTGTCCCGTCGGTCATGATTGCTGCGGCGGTTGGATGGATCCGGCACATTCGGCATCAGCCGGCGATCGCCCTGCGCCTCCAGGATTCGGTCCTCAATAACCTTCTTTTTTCTCATCGCTCGTCCTCTGTTTCTCAGCAGCATTCCTCCGTGTATCATCCGGATGTCGCTTACTCAGGAATATGCATTTCAATAAAAGACAGGAGTGTCTCGCACCCGGCATCATTCAGATGCCGTCCATAGGTCACCGCATCCAGACAATACCCTGCATCCAGTGCGCCGGCCGTGTCGCGAAGGGGGAATGCCGCATCGACAAATCCCAGGCCATACATTTTCGCCATGGCGCACAGCATCTGGTTCAGCCGGAACCGCTGCTCATTCCCGACACCCGTATACCCCTCAAGCCGGGGCGGAATGCTCATCACAATGATCCGGGCCTCCGGATTCTGCTTCCGGATGCGGTAAATCAGCAGGCGGTAATTCATCAGATAAACCTCCCGCTTATAGCCATCCGCACTTGAAAATCCGAGACACAGCCAGATGCTCCGGGGATTCATCGTCTGCAGGCGATCCTCAATGGGATTGGTGTCATTGAGAAGCGACTCAACCGTCGTATTGTTTCCTGTCAGAAACACGGCATCCGCGAAATACGACGGGTTGATCTGGCGCCGCCACTGAACATAATCCCCCACACCGGCCATGACCGAATCGCCGATAAAAACCGCGCCGGCAAAGTCTTCCTGCGTCCCCGCCCGGAACGGTCCTGCCGAAAGCGGCTCCTTTGTCACAGGGGGCTCTCCCTTTCGATAGGCAAGGAGTTCCTTTTCCTCCTCACTGAGTTCCCTCTGTTTCTCCAGCAGGGTCACCCGGCACTGTTCAAGCTCATCCAGACTCACCAGCTGAAAGCCGGCCTGCTGCAGCTGATCCACCAGCCAGCCAACCATCTGCGGAAGATCGGCAAACCGCTCATCCGATGTTTCCCACTCGCGGCGAATCCCGGGACTCGGATCGATGGCAGGCCGCTCATCCAGTTTGTCCCCTTCATCGCCAAACTCATCCTTATCCAGTTCCTGGCCCAGCTTGATGGAAAGGATACTGCCCCGGATGACCGATGTCGTATAAACGCCGGCCTCCCCCATCGTCCTGAAACTGCGGTGATTCAGGTAGGTACTGGGCTCAACCGCCTGCTCAAGGCCGCCCGCCGTCACGGCCCGCAGAACATCCTCGGTATAGACCGTTCCGTTGCAGCGAATAAACGTCGGGCGGACACCGGCTGCCTTTTCAATCAGGTGCTGGGTCTTTTCAAACTGCATCGCATTCTGATAAGCCGGAAGCCGTTCCAGTTTTTTCGCCCCGCTCATTCCGTAATTTCCGATGCCAAACCCCATGTCAGCAACCTTTTTGACAAGCTCGCCATGTTCATCCGCCGTTACCCCTGACACGAAGAACGTTGCGGGAACATGACGCTCCTGCAGCAGCTGCGCAATCGCTTCAACCGTGAGATCGTCCGTATATCCCTCAAAGATCAGGGCAGCGACCTTCTGATCCGTTTCCACCCCCTGAAGCAGTCTCGCCGGAACGGCATCGATCCCCGGCACCGGCGTCGGCGTGACCGTTTTCATCTCCGTCTCCGGTACATTCTCCGGCTTCTTTGAAAACGCCGAACAGCCGGACAATGCCAGGGAAAGGCTCAGCAGGAGCAGAAGGAGGGTAAGCCATCTATTCATTTTTCTCACCAGACACATACACAGGATAGTCGCCCGGCGACTGCAGCATCCGAAGGGAGCCCATGGATTTGTCCAGCTCATGCTGGAGATTCACAAAACGCTCCTCAATCACCTGGCGGAATCCCATGGCATTAAAGTACGCCGCCCGAACCGCCGCGGTTGCCTGTGTACGGATATTTTCCGCATCATCCAGCATTTTCTGGCTGGCATCCACCGCTTCCTGAACAATTTTCTGTGCTTTCAGACTGGCATCCGCCATGGGGTTCGCTTCAATCATCTTTTCCATTCGCTCGATTTCCAGTCTCTGACTGGCCGCACGCTGTCCCAGCTGCTCCGACTGAAGCTGGGAAAACCCGAGCTCCTCCCGCAAAGCGTCCTGCTGCTGCAGCGCCTTTTCCAGTTCCGTCTGCAGACGCCGGTTTTCCGAAAGGCATTTCTGTTTTTCCTCTCTGACACCGGCAAGCTGCTTTTCAAGCGTCCGGATCTCCTTGCGCAGGCTCTCGGCATTCATCTGTTCCAGACGCCGTCCCTCTGCTGCCCGCCCAAGTTTTTCCTCCAGTGCCACTCTTTCCTGTCGTTCCTTTTCGGCCTGAGTCCGGAGCAGCTGACTTTCCTGCTCAGCTGCCTGTCTCAGGTTCTCGATTCCGGCCATCCGTTTCTCCGTTTCCTGCCCCAGTTCCAGGAGATACCGGTCCACGTCGGATGCCTTATACCGGCCAAAGAGTTTTCTGAATTCTTTCTGTCTGTTCATAATCAACCTCACAGCAGGTAGTGCTGAATTACACGGGATTCATATACCATGAAAACAAATGCAGCCGCCATGGCAATAAAGAGAAAGGTGTTGATAAGCGAAAGACGCGGCGAAGAGGGATCCGTCTCCTCCTCGTCCGGGATGGAAACCTCCTCCACCACATGCTCGGTTTCCTCAAGCGGACCCGGTGTCCAGAACTGCGTCCGTTCCGGATCATAGAAGGTATCCGCCGACCGTTTCCCCGCAGTCGGATTGACAGACCTCGCCTCACCTGAAGCCAGCACCGCGGAATCTGCCGGTGCCGGAACCGAATCAGGCCCTTCCGGCCATTTCCCGGCAGAATGGCCGGTTTCATCCCCTGCCGGGGCCGGCGGCGAATCCGGACGTTTTTGTGCATCCGGGACAGGTTCCCGCAGGGGTTCATTGCCGGCCGCAGGTACAGGGCCTGCACTGCTTCCCGCCTGCTGCCGCTTTTCCATCTGTTCTGCCCACACGGGAACCGCATCGCGAAGCTCCTCCGCTTCACTTTCCCATTCATCCATGTCCCCTGACGGGGCAGCATCACCGGAACGAGGCATCTGCTCGCTCTGCCGGCGCCGCCGGCGGACAGTGCCGGTCCGGCTCTTTCCGGCTTTCTCTGCCTCATCTGTTTCTGCCGCCGCGGACGATTTTTCGCCCACCCGCAGGTCAGGCATCAGATTATGGGCAGGAATGCTCTCCTTAAGGCCATGCCCGCTGATATATTCTCTCAGACGTTCCGTGCTGTCACCGGTAACGCTGAAAATCAGGCAGGACTGTGCACGGATAAAATAGGCCATATTCTCCGAAGGAACACGGCTGGCGTATTCCCGGCGAAGACTGGCCAGCACCACGTCTGCCAGCAGCAGCTGTGTATCCCTGTTTCCTGTCCATTTTCCAGCCTCCTCCAGTGCGAGGAGCTGCCACTGTCTGCGGAATTTTGCAAAGTTTTCCTGACTTGCCAGTCCGTTTAGATTACTCATTCTCTCCCTCGCTGCATTTGCAGTCTCCGAAGTGTCCTGTTCCCGTCATCCTGAACAGGATAGTAAACAAATCCAAAAATCATCTTAATCTTTTCAGTACTTTTAGTCAATACTTCAGGGATGAAAAAACGGTTAATGGGATGAAACACACCCACTGTCGAAAAGAATTCTCCCTTTATACACCATGCCCTGTGCTTTCTCTGACAGGCAAGCCTCGGGCTGAAAAAGACCGGTCCGTTCCGGCATAAGCAAAGGGGCCGGTTTCCCGGCCCCTCTGCTTTCTGGGTCTGATGCTTTAAAACCTGTTACTGACTCAGGACGGCCTTTAATTCCTGGCAGGCGCTTTTTCCGCCTTCCTCTGGTTACTGCCGTCCTTATCCGGATTTGAATTTGAACTGATCGTTTGCTGCTGCGGCGGGAACAGTTTTGTCGCCACCAGATAACCGATCAGGCCGGCAATAATGCCGAAGATCATTCCGCCTACCACATCACTCGGATAATGAACACAACGAATGATTCTGGTGATTCCCACGACGGTCGGGATAATCATGAGCAGCCATGCCCACTTTTTCTTTTCCTTGAGAAGGAGCGCGGTAAGCGCCGTGAAGATTGTAAAGTTCAGCGAAGTATGGCCAGACGGGAAAGAATCGTCATCCTCAAGAGGCGAACCGGCATTTTTCCAGTGCGGCTCGTAGGTTTCCCAGAATGGCGTCTGCTGCAGTGTGACATAGGGTCTCGGTCTTCCCACACCCGGTTTGATCATGACATTCACCACGAGATAGGCCACTAAAAAGCCAACCACCATCGCCACACCGTATTTTCTGGTCACCTTCGGGAAACAAAGAATCAGCGCAGCCACCAGACAAATGATGTAAGCGGTCTTATCCCCCATGTGCTGGCATATCTCAGCCAGACCGATCGTCACCGGGTTCTGAAACTTCCAGAAAAATGAATATAACGCGGTATCGAATCCATACAATAATTGATCCATTGCCGTACTTCCTTTCCACAGGTCAGTTCCGGACCACTGCCGGTATCCTCAGGCCTGGAAGCAAAGAAAAAACTCCATCTGTTTCCACACACGGAACAATCCACAGCCGGAGGGGAAAGCACCTTCTGATTTGAAATCATTCTAAGCTTTTACAGGGTTCTTGTCAACACGGGACAATGCCAGGCTTGGAATATCACTTGCATCCACGGAATCACTTACGTTAAAATAGATGTGGTTCCGAAATGAAAGACAATTTTCCGTTTCCTTCCCCCGAAGAATTGCCTTGCCGACACATTCTCTCAGAAAGCGTGGTGAAAAAAAGTGAAAAAATTCAACACAGCCGGTCTATGCAATCCCGCGATACACTATATGGTGAATCTGGACGCCCGTCTGAAAGAAATTAAGAAAATGGTGGATGCCGGCGCGTATTTTACCATTAACCGTGCACGTCAGTATGGAAAAACAACCACACTTTCCGCTCTGAGAAAGTACCTGGCTCACGAATATGACGTTGTCAGCATTAGTTTTGAGAGTATCGGAAACGCAGGGTTTGAAGATGAACAAAGTTTTGTCAAAGCTTTTTGCCGAATTCTGCTCAGAGAAAAACTGACAGGTGTTCAGTATGCTCCGCCCGTTGAAAACAGCTTTCAGGATATTCTTGAGCGAACCGACCATCTTGCAAAACTGGATGAATTAACGGATGTTTTCCTTCTCTGGTGTGCCTCAGCGGCAAAACCAATCGTTCTTATGATTGATGAGGTAGACAGTGCCACAAACAATCAGGTGTTTCTGGATTTCCTCGGCCAGCTGAGAAACGGATACCTGAATCGTGCGGATAAAGGGATACCCGCTTTTCATTCAGTCATCCTCGCCGGTGTAACGGATGTAAAGCATCTGAAGGCGAAAATTCGACCGGATGCAGAGCATAAGGTAAACAGTCCATGGAATATTGCCACCGATTTCACGATTGACATGAGTCTGAGTGCGGACGGCATCCAGGGCATGCTGGATGAATACGAAACAGATCATCACACAGGAATGAACACAAAAAGCCTCTCCCTGTACATTGAAAAGTATACCAGCGGCTATCCTTACCTCGTCTCACGCATTTGTGAACTCATTGATACATCGCTTATTCCAGTAAAGTTTACGAGCCTGTCCGAAGCTTGGACTGAAGCAGGCGTTGATGAGACAATAAAGCTTCTTCTTGCTGATGGTGACAATCCTCTTTTCGGTTCATTGATGGGAAAGCTGGAACATTCCCCCAGCCTGAAGTCCCAGTTGCGCAGAATTCTGATGCAGGGTGATACGATTTCCTGGAATCCATTTGACAGCGAACAGGCACAGCTGCGGATGTACGGCTTCATTCGAAACAACAATAATACCGTGGCCATCTCAAACCGGATCTTTGAAATGCTGCTATACCAGTACTTTCTTTTGGAGACCAGCAAAAATGATGCGTTTCGTCAGGACGCTCTGCTGATGAGACCGAAATTCATCAACGACGATCATTCGCTGAATATGCCGCTGATTCTGGAACATTTTGTAAAAACCCAGAGGGAGATTCATCAGGGAGAGGATGAACACTTTCTCGAAAATGAGGGACGTGAGCGGTTCCTGACCTATATTGCCCCCATCATCAACGGCAACGGCACCTTCAGCATTGAGGAGCAAACCCGCGATCAGCTGCGAATGGATGTGGTCATTCATTATGCAGGGCATCGGTATATCGTCGAGCTGAAGATCTGGCGCGGCGAGCGATATCATGAAGAAGGTGAAAAACAGATCATGGCCTATCTGGACCGGTTCGGACTCACCACAGGATACATGGTCAGCTTCAACTTCACCCGGCATAAGAAAAATGCCGTTGAACGTGTCATGTTCGGCGATAAAGTGCTGTTTGAGGCAACCGTATGAAAATGCCCTGCCGTCCGCTTTCAAATGAAAACGGACGGCAGGGCTTCTTTGAAATGAAGACGGCGGGACAAACGGATTCTTCCCTTTGGGCACCGTCCTGTTCCCGTCCCCTGATCATCGGGGAATCGTCATCTCACCCCTCAGGCTTCGTTCCATTCTTATCCGGATTTCCCGATCACTCAAGCCGCGGCTGAACAGATAATACAGCTTTGCCACGGCCGCCTCGGTGGTAATATCGTATCCGCTGATCGCCCCGGCCTCTTTCAGGGTGTTGGATGTTTCGTAAGCCCCAAGGGATACGGTTCCGTGCGGGCACTGGGAGCAGACGATGATAATGGTTCCGTTGTCACTGGCTTTGCGAATAATCGGAAGCAGGGAATCCACATGCCGGGGAATATTTCCTGCGCCGAAAGTTTCAATGACAATGCCTTTCAGCTTTTCTGTCATGATGGAATCGAAAAGCTCAAACTGAATGCCCGGGAAAACCTTGATGACCCCGATGGGCGTATTCATCAGGTGCTGAAGGGAGAAGTCCCCCCTGCACCGGGGCATCAGGGCTGCCTGATGATAGCGGATTTCAATTCCGGCCTCCGCCAGGACGGGATAATTGGGCGATTCGAAGGCGATCAGGTCATCTGCCGAATACTTGATGGCTCTGTTTCCCCGAAGCAGCTTGCCGCCAAAATACAGACAGACCTCATGCACCAGATTGCCGGAGGCAATCAGCAGCGCGGTAATCAGGTTGTCCCGGGCGTCATTGCGCACCTCACAGAGCGGAATCTGGGAACCGGTCAGAATCACCGGCTTGTTGTTTTTCCGAAGCATGAAGGAAAGGGCGGAGGCGGTATAGGCCATCGTGTCCGTTCCGTGCAGGATCACAAACCCGTCATAGTCCGGATAGTGGCAGGCAATCTGTTCTCCGATGGCATTCCATTCCAGAACCGTAATATTGGAGGAATCCAGAAGCGGATCCATGTCCACCATTTCCCATTCCGGCATCACCGGCGCATACAGCTCCGGAATCTGCTGCAAAAGGGCATGAAAGGCTTCCTTCTGCGGAGCATACCCGTGATCGGTTCTGGTCATCCCGATGGTCCCGCCCGTGTAAATGACAAGAATTCGTTTCCTGCTCATCGTGTTCCTTTCCCCGCCGGTGTCTGGCCCGGGCTGCTTCGCTCCGGTTGCTCAGAAAACCCGTCCCCTGATGGTTTCCGTGTCAGCCCTGATGGGCTTTTTCAAAGAGCATCCGGTCATTGTCAAGCTTTTCATGTGTCGTCGTTGAATACATTTCAAGCAGGGCTTCCGTCGTCATGCCTGCCCGCTGCTCACCGGAGAGATCAAACAGAATCCGACCGCTGTCCATCATCAGTGTCCGGGTTCCGGTGGTCAGTGCCGCTGACATGTTATGCGTAATCATCATGGTCGTCAAGTGGCTTTCCGCGACAATTTTCTGCGTGATCTCCATCACCTTGGCGGCTGTCCCCGGATCCAGGGCCGCCGTATGTTCATCCAGAAGAAGAAGCCGGGGCGTCACAATGGTGCACATCAGCAGCGTCACCACCTGGCGCTGACCGCCGGACAGCAGGCCTACCTTGGTTTTCATCCGGTCCTCAAGCTGCATACCAAATTCCGCCAGGCGGTCCCGGAAAAGGGCTTTTTCCCGTCTGGTGGGGGCAAAGGAGAGCGGACTTGCCGTACTCCTTGAATGCGCCAGCGAAAGGTTTTCCTCAATGGTCATGTTGGGTGCCGTGCCCCGCATGGGATCCTGGAAGACCCGGCCGATATGCCGTGCCCGCCGGTGTTCCGGCATCAGGGTCAGGTTGATGCCGCCCAGGGAAACGGTTCCCTCATCCAGGTAGAAGGACCCGCAGATCGCATTAAACAGCGTGCTTTTTCCGGCCCCGTTGGATCCGAGTATGGTCACAAATTCCCCGTCGTCCAGATGGAGGGAGAGGTGATCCAGCGCGGTATGTTCCATCATGGTTCCACGCTCAAACACCTTGACCGCATTTTTGATCTCAAGCATTCGGATTCCCCCTCTTCTGACGCCGGATAGAGGCACGCAGCCGGATGGCCGGCAGCGAGAGCGCAAATCCCACGATAATCGCCGAGAGCAGTTTCAGCATGTACGCGGGCAGCGGGCTGTATTTGGTGGCCAGCGCAATGATGATCCGGTAAATGAGGGAACCGACAACACTGGAGATAAAGCCAATGGTGACGCTTCGCCGTCCAAGCACCGCCTCCCCGATAATCACCGAAGCCAGGCCGATCACCAGAATGCCCGAACTGGAGGAAATATCCGCATACCCCTGATACTGCGCAATCAGGGCGCCAGAAAGGGCAATGACCGCATTGGAAAGACAAAAGGCCAGCACCTTGCAGGCATCCACATTGATGGAGGAGGCCCGGACCATCTCATCATTGTCCCCCACCGCCCGGATGCACATGCCGATGTGTGTCCGGAAAAAGAGGATCAGCAGAACCAGCGCCAGCAGACAGGCGACAATTGAAAGGACTGTCTGTGTATCCTGCTTGGAAAGTCCCGGAATCAGTTTGAAAATGGTATCGATCCGAACCAGGGAAAGATTGCTCGCCCCGCCCATGATAAACAGATTCACCGAATACAGTCCGCTCATGGTGATGATGCCGGCGAGAATCGGATGGACCATGAAGGTGGTCTGAAGGATACCGGTAATCCCGCCGGCCAGCGCGCCGGCCAGCATGGCGGCCGGAATGGCCAGAATTGGATGACCCATCGCCGTCACGGCGGCCGAGACCGAGAGTCCGAACGCAAAAGATCCCTCCGTGGTCAGATCCGGCACCGAGAGAATCCGGAAGCTGATGTAAATCCCCAGGGCAAGGATGCCGTAAAGCAGGCCCAGCTGCAGGGAACCGATGATTAATTTCACAGTCGTCACACTCCAAAGACGTCCTTCGGATTGCTCCGAAGGACGATGTTTTTCCGGAATTTATTTGCCCAGGAACTGAACCTCTCCAAGCTCGGAAAGCGAATCCGGGAGGGTAATGCCCAGTGCGTTCAACGTGCGTTCATTGACCGAAACGATGTTGGCCGGCACCACAACCGCGGGCACATCCGACACCTTTTCCCCTTTCAGCACCTTGACGGCAATCTCGGCCGTCTGCTCGCCGATATAGGTATCGCTCATGGCCAGGGTGGCCAGGCAGCCGGAGAGAACCGTCGTCGCGGAGCAGGCATAGGTGGGAACGCCTTCCTCCGTGCACAGCTCGGCCAGTACGTCAACCGCCGCCTGGACGGTGGAATCATTGGCCACGAACATGGCATCAATGCCTTTTTCAAGCAGTGCCTGTGTCGCCGTCTGTACCTCAGCGGAAGTGGAAACCGTGGTTTCAACGTACTTATACCCGTTTTCCTCCAGATAAGCCTTGGCATTGGCCATCGTATTGACCGCGTTGATCTCATTCGTGCAGTAAATGAGGCCGAAGGTCTTGGCATCCGGGGTAATTTTCAGGCCCAGGCTGAGGATATCCCCTGCCGGCACGGCATTGCTGGTGCCGGTGGCATTCATGTCCGGTTTATCCAGCGCGCTCATGACGCCGGCCGCCACCGGTGCCGCCACCGAGCAGAAGATGCAGGGCGTCTCGGATTCAAGGCTGACAAAGGACTGGGTTGCCGGCGTGGCCACGGTAAAGACCACATCATAAGTTCCATCATCCATGGCCTGACAGATCGTTGCCAGATTGGTGGCATCTCCCTGTGCGTTCTTGTAGTCAATCTCAAGGTTTTCGCCTTCCACATACCCATTGGCGGCAAGCCCCGAAATAATTCCGTCTTTCATATCCAGAAATGCGCCATTTTCGATCAGGAGAATAATGCCTACTTTGGTGTTGTCGGCAAGCACGCCGGCCGTGCAGAGAAGAATCAGAACAAGCGCGAGTGAGAGAACAAAGAACTTTTTCATGGGGTACCTCCTATTGGTTGGCAGAGTTATATTTCTCAAGCTCATCAAACGCGCTGATGAGCATTGATTCGGTAATGGGGTACGGGTTATGGGCCACATCGGCCATGCGGGGAATACAGGGAATGACTCGCGAAAGCATCTCCCTGCTGACGCCGATTTCCTCCGGCGAGGTGGGAAGCCACACGGAACGGTTGAAGCGGTAAAGCTCCTCAAACCGTTCCCGCTGGCCATCCACCAGCAGCAGAATCAGGACACCGAAGCCGACCACCTCCCCGTGCAGGTGATTTCGCTCCAGTTCCAGTTCCGGAAAGCCCGTCAGGGCATAGAACACGGCATGCGCCAGTCCGGTGTTGTAATCAATGATCCGGTCCGCTGTCAGCAGAATGGACGCAATGCCCGTTGTCACGATGATGGCCAGGATCACCTGCTCAAGTTCCGGCGTCACCCGGCGCTGCTCATGTGCCTCCATGGCGGATTTGCCATACCGGAGCAGGGGGGGCAGGCAGGCCTGACTGGTCACCACGCCCAGCGCGTGATAGTGGTTCAGCTCATCCCCGCGCGAGGACATGGTCGATTCAAAGTACTTGGCGTAGGTGTCCCCAAGCCCTGCCCAGAGATAACGGGGCGGCGCCGAGGCAATCACCGTGGTATCAATGAACGCATGCTGCGCGGGACACGGCAGGAAGTGGGGATGATCAAACCGGCCATCCGGATGATACAGAATGGACACCGCCGTCGTCGCCGCACAGGTGGAGGCAATGGTCGGGAAGGTGAACACCGGTTTTCCCGTCATATTGCCCAGTGCCTTGCAGGTATCCAGGGCTTTTCCGCCGCCTGCCGCGAAAATCATGTCCGCTTCGCGGACCTCCTGCCGGTCCATCAGGGCCTGCACATTTTCAAGGCTTGCCTCCCCGCCGTACCTGAGCGGTCCGTTCAGCTCAATGCGCCCATCCCTCTTAACACTTTCCGTCAGTTTCCCGGCAATCGCCGCAAGTGCATGTTCGCCGCCGATCAGGACCGCCCGGCGGCCCCAGGGGCTGCAGACCTCTCCGACCCGTTCAAGCACCGATTCCCCGATGCTGTACGACGGCAGGGAAATCGAGTAATTCTCCATGGATGCTTCCATCTGTTCCTCCTAATCAGGCCTCACCGTTGTCACTTCCTGGAGTGGGATTACACGAGACCTGGATTTGTAACTGTCACTTCTCAGTCCGGGGCGTCAAAGGAGGCAATCGCCTCGACAAACGGGTTATACTTCTTCCCGATCGCCTGATGAAGCGGATGATTCAGATACCGCGGCAGCGAAGCCTCCTCCCTCAGCTGCATCTCAATCATCACCGTCATGTTCTGCGGCCGGTCCACGATGTTGCGGATCACCCGGACCCCCAGAATATCCTCCGGCAGCGCCTCCCGGAGCGCATCAAACGTTTCCCGGTATTCCGCCTCCGCAGCCTCATCGAAGATTCCCGGTTTGAGGCGCATCATCACAATATGTCTCATCTTTCCCTCCTGTGAATCAGGGCCGAATCCAGGCCCTGTAAACGCAAAAGCCCTGTCCAATAAAGGACAGGGCTGAAAAACTCTGTGGTACCACCTTAATTGATCCCGCAAAAACGGAATCCTCTCTGCAGGAATGCCAACACATTCCCCGCCTTTCACGCAGGCATACGGTCCGGTTACTCGGGTTTCCTTTCACCTTTCCCTCAGTGGGCCATTTGCCGGCTCGCCGCTGTCTGGCTTCCACCCGGACTAGATCCGGCCAGACTCTCTGTGAACACGTTTTCCGGTTTGATTTCCACCTCAACGGTTTGCTGTTCAATTTTGAAGGCATTATATCGGAGTCCGCAGATTCTGTCAATACATTATTTCAAATTTTTCTGATTTTTTCATTCATCCTGCACAGAAACGCTTTTTCATGGTATCACATCATCTCAGCAACCAGCTATTTGCAGGCATAGTCAATGGCATAAACGGCCCCGTCGCTGGCCTGATAAGGTTCCGGATCCTCGGGGTCATCCTCGGCATGACGCTCAACGGCAGCCATGCTGGCCGGCAGGCTGTAAGGCAGATGTCCGCCCGCCGCCCGCTTCCCGAAAAGGATGTCCAGAAGGATGGACAGGGAAACACCGAAGTGCACCAGAACGGCATCGCACAGCGGTTCAAATTCCGCGGGCACCGTTGGATTGTGCATATGAATGACGGCAATCACCTTTTTCCCGGCCGCCGCGGCATCCGCCACATTCTGAAGATCGCATTCGTTGACAGCAATATTGGTCTTGTTTCGGTAGCTCCGGTCCGCCGAGGGTTCCCGGAAATCGCCGCCGGCGATGCTGGGGCTGCGTGCCTCCGCGGCGGTATAGGGGCGATACTGCAGCATCAGCGGGTGATACCCGTTTCCCTCATCCGCCTGATAGGGATCTGAAAGGGGGCTCTCCATGAACACCAGAACCGCATCCGCCTCCTCCGGCGTGTTGACCCGCTCAAACCAGGGAGCGGCGTCGAATCCTTCCAGCGGATCCTCCGTATGGGCACGGATCTCCGACCGGAAGAAGGATTTGGAGGCGCGAAGCGGCCGAACCGGTACATAGATCCGCATGCCTCTGGCAAGCGGCAAGATTCCCGCATGGTTCTTGAGCGGAACCACGGAGCGGGCCTGCGCCTCCAGTCCTTTGCGGACAAACTCCGGCGCGCCTACGATCCGGGCGCTTTCCTCCGGATCCAGATAGGGATTTTCAAACAGCCCCAGCCGGAACAGCGGAATCAGCAGCCGCTCGGCGCTTTCCCGCATGCGCCGCTCCATGAATTCGGCGCCATAGCGCTCCTCTCCCAGACGCCAGGCCTCCAGAATCGGTTCAGCGCAGTCGTTCCCGCCAAACTGATCCACCCCGTTCATGAGGATCAACAGGTGACGCTCCGCCACCGAAAGTTCCGGAACGCCGTAACACCGGCTGCCAAAGCTGTCCATTTCCGGGTCCGGATCCCCGGTAATCCCCCAGTCCGTGCAGACAATGCCCTTATAACCCGCACGTTCCCGCAGCAGGTCATGGATGATATAGGCGCTGTACGAGTTGCCGACATGCGGTTTCCCTTCAAGCCAGGAAACCGTATAGTAGGGCATCACGGCCGCCGCGCAGCCTGTCGGTCCGTCCAGGTGAAAAGCTCCCTCCGTAAACGGCCGCATATGCGTTTCAAACTGTCCGGAGGGATAGACGGCAAAGCAGCCATACGGGTAGTGCGCATCCCGTCCCCCTTCCCCGGTTCCGCCGCCCGGCCAGTGCTTGACCATAGTGACCACGCTGTCCCGTCCCCAGCCATCCGCGGTTCCCTCCGTGGTCTGCATCCCGTCACAGTAGGCCCGTACCAGGGGAATGACCCGCTCCGGCCGGTGCCCCAGGGTATCCTCAAGGCGCATCCAGCGCGGTTCGGTGGACAGATCGATCTGCGGTCCCAGTGCCGTGGTAATGCCGAGCGCCCGGTATTCGGTGGATGCAATCCGGGCAAATTCGCCCACCAGTTCAGGAGAGCCCGCAGCCGCAAAACCGATTCCCTCCGGCCATTTGGACACATCGCCCCCTTCCTGACGGAATTCGGCGGTGGCCCGGGCCGCACCATGCCGCGGATCGGTGGAAATATCCGTGGGAATCCCCCACCGCTCCGATTCACAGAGCTTTTGCAGCCGGTTGCTCCATCTGGCCGAGGTCCGGGCATCCCTGACACGCATCTGCAGAATATGCCGGATATGATCCTTCCGGATGAACTGAATCTGTTCATCCGTCAGCTCATCCGGTTCATTTCGGGTTTCATCATAGGGCTGCCCGCCATAGTGCCCATGGAACTGATCATCTGTGACAAAGGGAACGCGCTGATGGCTGGAATAGAGCATCAGGCCGGCCACTTCCTCACGGGAAAGCCGCCCGGCCAGATCACGGGCCCGCTCCTCTGCGCTGAGACGCCAGTCCTCGTAGGGAAGGAGCTGTCCCTGCCGGGCCAGATCCTTGAAAACGTGTCCGTCTTGTTCGATCAGGGGCAGCGGATCCGCACCGTCCGCTTTCGGAGCAATGCCCAGCACCGGCCCCTCCGGATTGATGATCAGCGTGCAGTACGGCAAATCTTTTCTTTCAGGCAATTTCTGTCTCCTCCTTCTCCGTTTCCCCGCACAGGAAACTGTTCAGCCCCGCAGCAGGCTGATTCGTAAAAAGCTCTCCTTGCGGAGAGCTTATTTATCATCCGACCGTCGAAAGGTCCCACGGTTCATGAATCTTGGGCACATCACTGATCAGACGTTTGGTGTAAGGCGCCTTGGGATTGAGGATCACGTCCTCTGCCCTCCCGCTTTCCACGAATTTGCCATGCTCCATGATGTAGATGGAATCCGAAATATAATACGCCAGACCGATATCATGCGTAATAAAGATGACGGTCATTCCAGTCTCATTTCGCAGGTTGAGCAGCATGTCAAGAATGGTGGCCCTTGAGCAGGCATCAATCATGGACGTGGGCTCATCCGCCAGCAGAATTTCCGGTTTCAGAAGGAAAATCCGGGCAATCATCAGGCGCTGCATCTGTCCGCCGGAAAGCTCAAAGGGATACTTGTTCGTCAGCTCAGCGAATTTCAGATTGACAAAGGAACAGGCCTCGGTCATCATGGCAATCTTTTCATCTTTGGAAAGATTGCGTCCGCCGCGCATGTTAATGCAGTCCAGCAGCACGTTGTCGATCTTGTGGAACACATTGTAGGAGGAAAACGGATCCTGGAAAATGGCCTGAATGCCTTTCCAGTACTTCCGTTTCTGTTTCCCGGATTTGATCAGCCGGGGTTCCCCGCGGTAAAAGATCTCCCCCGCGCTGGGCTCAAGAAGACCCAGGAGCATCTTGGAGAGGGTGGTCTTTCCGGAACCGGATTCCCCGACGATGGAAATCAGCTCGCCCTTATGAAACTCAAAGTTCACATGGTCAACGGCAGTCGTTGTCGTCTTGCCGGTATGGAAGACACGGGTGACATCTTTTCCGGAGAGACAGAGAGGTTCTTTGGAAAAATCCTTGTTCCGGTTTGCGCCAAAGGTTACGCTCTCGCGCGTATCCGCCGGCGTCTGCATCTGTTCCTTATTGCTGCTCACTTGCATACACCTCCCTCAGCTTTTCTACGGACATCCCGCAGCGGTACTGACGTCCGCCGCCGATGTCGATAATCGGCATCTGATTGAACTTGCAGGCAGGTGTGGCATAACGGCACCGTTCGGCAAAGCGGCAGCCTGCCGGCGGATGTTTCAGGTTCGGCGGTGTTCCGGGAATGGCGGTCAGTTTCACATCGCGCGTTCCTTCCTCCGGCACCAGAATGGAATTCATCAGGCCGCGGGAATACGGATGAATAGGATCGAACACCATTTCCTTCGCACTTCCCCGTTCCACAATCTGACCGGCATACATGACCATGATGTCATCCGTCACATTATACAGGAGCGGGAGTTCGTGGGTAATGAAGATCATGCTCTTCACGAGACCCTTGGCCATCATGTCCTTCATCATCTTGATGACCATTTTCTGACTGGTGACATCCAGTGCAGAGGAGGGTTCATCGGCAATCAGCACCTTGGGATTCAGAATGGTGGAAACCGCAATGACCACGCGCTGGCGCATGCCGCCCGACAGTTCCACGCTGTACTTGTCCAGTGCCTCCACCGGCAGGCCCAGAAGGGCAAACCGCTTCTCCGCCATTTCGCGGATCTGCTTGCTGTCCATGGGCAGTTCGTGTGCCCTTATGACATCCTCAATGAACTTGCCCACTTTCCGGGTCGGATTCAGTGCGTTCATGGCCGCCTGCGGAATATAAGCCACATCCGATCCCAGAACCGTCTTGCGGACCACATCCGGATCCAGGCCCGAAATCGTCTTTCCGTCGACGATGATTTCACCGCTGGTGTAATGAAGGGGCGGGAAATAGTAGCCCATCAGGCTGAGTGCCAGGGTGGATTTGCCGCAGCCGGATTCACCGGCAATGCCCAGGCTCTTCCCTTCCTCAATGTCCAGTGAAACGTGGTCCACCGAGTAGACATCCTCGCCTTGCCTTGTGATGTATTTTGTGGTCAGCTGTCTGACCTCCAGCATCTTTTTTGCCAACGTTCACACCTCCTTAATCGCGCAGGGTCGGATTGAACACCTGGTCAAGACCGGTATTCATCAGGTTCAGAGAGAAAGAGGTGAGGGCAATGACCAGGATGACCGGGAAATACGCCCACCAGGCATTGCTGGAGGTATAGGCACCGAACAGTTTCGCCCAGTTCATCATCAGGCCCAGGGTCGGAACATCCGTGGTCTTCGGTCCAAGACCCAGCAGGGAAAGCTGTGCCTCTGCCAGGATGCCGCTGCTGACCTGCAGGATGAACGCCATGACGACATAGGAGGCGATGTACGGAAGAATGTCCGTGGTTACGATCCGGGGCAGGGAATGTCCGGAAAGCTTGGAAAGGTTGACATGGTCACGGTTGCGCAGCGAAATGACCTGCGAGCGAACCGAACGGGCTGTCCAGACCCAGCTGGTCAGGCCGATGACCAGTGCGCAGGTGACCACACCGCGCGCTTCCTGTCCCACCGAGTAGTAGATCAGGATCAGCAGGACAAAGCCGGGGATGACGGTAAAGATGTTGGCAATGAACATCAGGATATCATCCACGATTCCGCCCATATAACCGGCAAGAAGACCGACGGTGAGGCCCAGTAAGGTCGCCACGGTGCCGGCAATGAGGCCGATCAGCAGGGAAACACCGGTCGCCTTCACCAGTTCCGTCAGGGTGTCCCGTCCGAAGTTGTCCGTGCCCAGCGGAAGAGAAATGGTATTGGCTACCTGATCCACACGTGCAAAGTCTGCACCGGAGACCTTGGTTGCCTCTGCCCCCTCCTCATCCCCGCGGGTGACATTCATGGAGACGCCCGAGGCAAAGCTTTTCAGTTTGGTATCCAGCCTGGACAGAGCCCGGCGCTTTGCCTGAGTCGAAAACCCGTCATATTTGGATTTTTTGACATCCGCTTCATCATAATTGGCGCTCCAGGCCTCAAGCAGAGCCTCGATTCCTTCATTACTGGTATTGAGACCTGTCGTGTCCGCGCCCTTCGCCTTGAGGAAGTCCAGGATCAGTTTCCGGTCTGATTCCGGCAGATCGCTCTGAAGACGGTTGGCCGCTGCCTCGGGCAGCTCCACGCGGTACATCGGCGCATTATTGGCATCATAGACAGAGAAATAGGTGCCGGGGGCAAGGAATCCCTTTCCCAGAGAGAGAAGCGGATCCCGCGGAACAAAATACGGATAAATGAGTACCGTCAGCAGCATGATCACAAAGATAATGAAGCCGACCATGAAACGAGGAGAATGAAGAATGTTTTTAAACGTGCTTTTCATGCTTTCTCCTCCTTAATCAAACTGCGCTGCCTTGACGCGCGGATCAATAAACGCATAGATGATATCCAGCATAAAGGAGGCAAGGAGCACCATGATGGTAATGATCAGGGTCGTTGCCGAAATAACCGGATAGTCCGACTGGGTGATGGCACTGTACATAGCCATGCCAAGTCCGGGATAGCTGAAGATCGTCTCTGCAACCAGTGCGCCGCCGACCATGGAGCCGATGCTCATGGCAAGACCGGTGACCTGGGGGAGCATGGCGTTGCGAAAAACGTAACGAACAATCTTTGAGTCCTTGATGCCAAGGAACCGGGAATATTTGACATAATCCGCGTTCAGTTCATAAATGGACATGGAACGCATGCCCACTGCCTGACCGCCGATGGAAATCAGGACGATCGACCAGAAGGGCAGCTGATAATGCGCGATCACGGAGGAAATGAAACTCCAGCTGAAATTGGGAATCATTCCGGGATCATACGCTCCGTTTGCCGGTGCAATGCCGAGATTGACGGAAAAGACCACCAGGAGAATCACGGCAGCGCCGAATGCGGGAATGGCACTTAAAAACAGGCTGACGGGCATCAGGACCTTATCCCAGACACCCCGCTTGTACGCGGCAACCGCGCCCAGAATATTGCCCAGGAACCAGCCGACGAGAATGGCCGGCAGCTGCAGTGCGATGGTCCACCAGATACCCGAGCCGATAATATCGGAAACCTTTCTCGGATACTGACTGTAACTGACACCAAAGGTTCCGTTGAACGCATTTTTGACAAAATCCATAAACTGGCCAAACAGGTTCTTGTCCAGTCCGAACTGATGCCGGTAAAACGCCATCTGTTCCTGAACCTGCTCCTGTGTGGCGCCCGGGCTGATGCTCTTTCCGACAATGGCATTGACCGGATCACCCGGCATGAGACGCGGCAGAATAAAATTCAGAATCAAAGCCGCAACAAACGTGATAAGAAACCAGACAATCTTCTTTTTGAAGTATTTCTTCATGCCTTTCGTCACGGTATCACCTCCCTGCTATAAAAAAGGGCGGCCATAACCCTGTGGTTATGGCCGCTAATGCCAGGCTCTTACTTGATCAGCTCAAGGTTGTACAGAGCAGCGATGCCATATCCATCGGTGCAGTCAGCAGGCGGGATGTTATCTCCGTCTTCGTACTCCGGGAATCCGGTCCATACAGACTCATTGACAGCATGGAAGTAATCAGGACGATACATGAGCGAGAAGCTGGGAACCTCGTCAAGATAAATCTTGGTAGCCTCGGTATAGAGCTCTTCGATCTTCTCATCATCGGTGGTCAGCGGAATCTCCGCGATGATCTCATCAATGCGATCATTCTTATAGTGACCAAAGTTACCGGACCAGTTGTTGTCAACGCCAAGGAAGTCGGAGCTCATGAAAGAGCGGACACGGCTCCAAGGAGCGGCCGGCTCGGCACCTGCCGGGCTGTACATGAAGATATCATATTCAGTCTGGGAGGCCTTGGTAAAGACGGTCTGATAAATGCTCCACTCAGGATAGTTGGTGGTGATGTCCAGTCCGATTGCCTGTCCGGCAGCAGCAACGATTTCCATTGCGGCCTGCCAGTCAGTCCAGCCATTGGGGCAGCAGGCGTTCAGAGTGATCTTCTCGCCTTTGTACTCACGATAGCCGTCGCCATCGGAATCAACGATGCCGGCCTCGTCAAGGAGCTTCTTGGCGCCTTCGACGTCCTTGCCGACCCACTGGAGATCCTTCACGGCATCATGATCATACAGGGCCTGCTCGCCGTCGGTCGGGTTCATGACGGAACGCGGCACATCGGCAAAGCTCGGGCTCTGGTTGGTCATGGCGTTCTCAATGATCTGGTCATAGTCAACTGCCATGGCGATAGCCTTGCGGACTTCCTTCACCTGGAGTACCGGGATTTCCATGTTGTACCAGGCGGTCGGCATGGTGGTGCAGATGTTGTACGGTTCCTCGCTCATATAGGTAGCGATCGGCAGATCCTGCTCTTCCCACAGTTTCTGCACGTTGGCGATGAACTGCTGGTTCACGTCGATCTGGCCGGCCGTGAAGGCAACCAGAGCAGCGTCGTTATCGCTGTAGATGGCATGTCCGATGTACTTCGGTGCCGGGAGAGCGCCCCACATGGCATCGCAGGCACCCCAGTAGTTGTCGTCGCGGACGAAAGCAACCAGCTGGTCATTGGCGAAATAGCCATGATACGGACCGGAATAGATGATATCCTCTGCCGGATCCTCGAGCATCTTGGCCGCATCATTGTCGTTGCGGGCAGCCAGGGTGGCGAGCCAGTCCTTCTGGAGGATATAGGTAGCGCTCAGGAAGTTGAGAACCTGAAGCGGGTTGGTGGGCTTGCCGGCGTCGGTCAGGGTGGTGGTGATGACGACATTGCCATCCACGGCCTCAACCTTGTCGATGTAAGCAGAATAGCCGCTGTACGTGTTGTTCTTGGTCAGAACAGCCGCATCCCATGTGGCTGCAACGTCTTCCGCCGTTACCGGAGTGCCGTCGCTCCACTTGGCTTCTTTCTTGATCT
Organism: Christensenella sp. UBA4263; assembly: GCA_002395225.1. Taxonomy (GTDB): domain Bacteria; phylum Bacillota; class Clostridia; order Christensenellales; family Aristaeellaceae; genus Ventricola. The sequence goes on along the minus strand of DGWH01000058.1, from coordinate 2,068 downwards.
TCACGGTCATCTGGGTGAGATCATCGTTCCACTCATACTCGCCGTCTGCGAGCAGCGGATACAGTTCACCATCCAGTGAATTGTACATGTACAGGGTTTCAAACATAATGGTACGGGAGCCGCGCGGGTTGGACGCGATAACCATCGCGTTATTCATGTTGGAGCTGAGTGCGTTGAAGCCGTTGACCGGACCCCACTGCTGGCCGCCGAAATACAGCGTCTCATTGCGGGGGAGATCCGTTGCTGTCTCAGCAGTGGCAATGCAGACTACGGAGACCAGCATAACCAGTGCCAAAACGAGAGACAAGATTTTCCTCATAAGTGTTTCCTCCTTTAAATCTTTATTTCAAGGCTTTCCGCCTTAAAACCAGAATAAGCGTGTAAAACGTTTTCGCTTTTGCTATATCATAGCAATTTCCCAAAAATCTGTCAATACGCTCAAAAAAATTAATCCAAATTTATTCGGATTCTCTCATCATCTTGACTATGTGGTCAACCCATGATAGTATTTCTATGCCGCTTTAACCCATTTCAGCCATTGTTTTTAAAAAAGTACGTCTTTCGCAATGCGGCAGTCTGTTCAAGCCCTGTGTTCCGGTAATTTGTATTGAAAAATGCCCCAAATAAACGTCCAAAAGGAGGACCTCCCAATGAGTTCAGTAAAAGAGCTGATCGCTCAGATGACGCTGGAAGAAAAGGCATCCCTGCTCTCAGGCGCCGATTTCTGGCATACCAGAAGCATCCCCCGTCTCGGAATTGAAGGCGTGATGGTTTCTGACGGACCGCACGGTCTGCGCAAGCAGGATCAGTCCGCGGACCATCTCGGCATCAACGACAGCATCAAGGCTGTCTGTTTCCCGGCAGCGTGCGCCAGCACCGCCAGTTTTGACCGCAGCCTGGTTCACCGGCTGGGCGAGGCCATCGGCGAGGAATGCCAGCATGAGGAGGTCGCCATCAACCTGGGGCCCGCCATCAACATCAAGCGCTCCCCTCTCTGCGGCCGGAACTTTGAATACATGAGTGAGGATCCCTACCTGGCCGGTGAAATGGCCGTCGATCTCATCAACGGTGTTCAGAGCAAAAACATCGGCGTCAGCGTCAAGCACTTTGCCGCCAACGATCAGGAACACCGCCGCATGTCCTCGGACAGCGTGGTGGATGAACGCACGCTGCGCGAGATCTATCTGCCCGCCTTCGAGGCCTCTGCCAAGCGCGGTAAAGCCTGGACCTTCATGTGCTCCTACAACAAGCTGAACGGCACCTATGCCTCGGAACACAAATGGCTCCTGACCGATCTGCTCCGGGGTGAATGGGGCTTTGACGGCTATGTCATGAGCGACTGGGGCGCCGTCTCCAAACGTCCCTGCGGCGTTGAAGCCGGTCTGGATCTTGAAATGCCCGGCTCAAACGGCATTAACGACGCCGAGGTGGTCAAGGCAGTCCGGGAAGGAAGGCTCGATGAAAAGTATGTGGATCTCTGCGTCGAGCACATTCTGAACGTCCATGAGCGCTATCTGAAGAACCGCAGGCCCGACACGCCGTGGGATAAAGAGGCTGATCATGAGCTGGCCGGCCGTCTCGCCGCGGACTGCCTGGTTCTGCTGAAAAATGAAGACAATCTCCTTCCTCTGGCGGATGCCGACAAGGTCGCCGTCATCGGTGAGTTTGCCGTGAAGCCGCGGTTCCAGGGCGGCGGCAGCTCCCACATCAACAGTTTCAAGGTCACCAGCCTGATGGACGCGCTCGCAGACAAGGCCAATGTCACGTACGCCCAGGGCTACCGCATTGACAGCACCGAAGAGGATGAGGCGCTGACCGCCGAAGCCCTCCGCGCGGCCGCTGCTGCCGATAAGGTCGTCATCGTTGCCGGTCTGCCGGACAGCTTTGAATCCGAGGGATACGACCGTACCCATATGCAGATGCCCGCCAATCAGAATCTCCTGATTGAAAAGCTGGCCGCGGCTAACCCGAACATCATCGTGCTGCTCTACAACGGTTCACCGGTCGAAATGCCGTGGAACGGACAGGTCAAAGGCCTGATCGAAGGATATCTGGCCGGACAGAACGT
>DGWH01000119.1 GCA_002395225.1 Christensenella sp. UBA4263 | reverse complement strand
AAGCGTTCATTCGCAACGCCGGACCGATGCGGAAACCGCTATCATCAAGAAAAGCGAGAGAAAGCAGATGGAAAAGGAAATCATTTTTGAAGCAAAGCACATGCGCAAGGAATTCGGCCCGACCATCGCCCTCAAGGATGTGGACTTTACCCTTCGCCGGGGGGAGATCCGCGGACTGGTAGGCGAGAACGGGTCAGGAAAGTCCACCATCATGTCCATTGCCTCCGGCATGCAGCCGGCCACCCGGGGCGAGATGTTCTACAAGGGACAGCCCTGGAAGCCGGGCAACATGGTGGAGGCCCAGGATGCCGGCATTTCCATGATCCTGCAGGAAGCCAATACCATTCCCGGTGTGACCGTTGCCCAGAACATCTTCTCCGGTCATGAGGCGGAGTTTTCCCGCTTTGGCGTGATCAATATGATGAAGATGAAGAAGGAAGCCCAGAAAGTGCTGGAGAGCTTCGGCATCACGCACATCCGGGCCGGTGACCCGATTGACCAGTATACCTTTGAGGACCGGAAGCTGGTGGAGCTGGTTCGCTGCGTGACCGACAAGACGGAGATCCTGGTGGTGGATGAGACCACCACGGCCCTGTCGCTTGAGGGACGCGAGATTCTCTATAAGCTCATTCACCGGATGGCAGAGCAGGGAAAGGCGATCGTGTTCGTGTCCCACGACATGGATGAGATCCTTGAACAGTGCACGGACCTGACGGTTCTGCGGGACGGAGATATTATCGGGCATCTGACCCGGCAGGAGATGGATGCGCCGGATTCCGTCAAGACCATCCGTTACATGATGGTAGGCCGCGAGATCGGCGACAAGTACTACCGCGAGGATTATGATACCAGCCACAGGCCGGAGGTGGCCCTGGAACTGGAGGATGTGTCCTTCGGGAAGATCCAGCACTTCAATCTGAAGCTGCACAAGGGCGAGATCATCGGCATGGGCGGTCTGAGCGGCTGCGGCATGCATGACATCGGCCGCATCGCGTACGGCCTTGAAAAGCTGCAGGGCGGCCGGGTGCTGCGCAACGGCAAGGAAATCAAAACGCCGCTTCAGGCCATTAACAGCGGCATCGGGTACATTTCCAAGAACCGTGACACGGAGGCGCTGATTCTGAACGGTCCCATCCAGGACAATATCGTGCTGCCCTCCATTCCGGCCCTTGAGCACAACACCTTCATCAGCCCGATGGCCGAGAAGAAGCTCAGCGATGTGGAGATTGCCAACTACCGCATCAAGTGCCGCAACGGCAAACAGTACGTCAACACCCTTTCCGGCGGCAACAAGCAGAAGGTGTCCTTCGGCAAATGGACGGCCAAGGGTTCCGAGGTCATTATCATGGACTGCCCGACCCGCGGTGTGGACATTGGCGTCAAGCAGGCCATGTACACCCTGATTGAGGATATGAAGAAACAGGGAAAGGCCATTCTGATGATCTCCGAGGAGCTCAGTGAGCTGATTGGCATGGCGGACCGCCTGATCATCATGAAGGACTTTGAGGTAACGCATCAGGTGGAACGCAGCCCGGAGCTCAAGCAGACCGACCTGATTGAGTACATGATTTAAGGAGGTGCCCCATGACTGCAACTGCACATGAAAAGGAAAGGCAAACCCCGCAGCAGTGGCTGAGCAAACACGGCTCCGCCGTGGCCTCCGTCAGCGGCCTTCTGTTCTGCATCATCTTTTTCACCATTACCACCGGCATCAAGGGCGAGAGCATCTGGAGTGCCAGCAAGCTGTCCACCCTGATCGGGGATGTCATTGTCACGGCCCTGATGGCCGTGGGCGCGGTATTCATCTATTCCCTTGGCAACATGGACGTCAGCATCGGCAAGCAGGTGGGCCTGTACAGCACACTGCTGGTATTGATCGGCAACGCCACCGGAAACCTGCTGATCGCCATTCTGGTCTGCCTGGTGATCGCGGTCGTGATCGGCATCATCAACGGTTCTGCCGGCGAGCTGCTGCATATGTACTCGGTCATCTCCTCGGTTGTGTTCATGATGGTTCTCTCGGGCATCAGCACCATCATCTACTCCAACATCGGCAGCCGGAACATCAGCATGATTCCGGAAATCGATCTGACCCTGTTCCGGCAGCCCTGGTTCATGGTGCTGGTCCTGGCCATTGAGACCGCGGTGATCGGCTACTTCTTCTACTTCACCAAGTTCGGCAAGTACGCCCGGGCCATCGGTGCCAACCAGACGGCGACAGCCCAGAGCGGCGTGCACATCATCCTCTACCGGGTCATCCCGTACATCTTCCTGGCCTGCTGCCTGGTAACCGCCTCCCTGTTCCAGATGGGCTATACCGGCGCCGCCAGCGATGCCACCGGCACCGGATTTGAAATGAACGTGATGGTTTCCCTGATTCTGGGCGGCATGCCCCTCAAGGGCGGCATGAAGTCCCGCCTGTCCTGCGCCATCATCGGTTCCCTGACCTATTCACTGCTGGCCGTCGGCCTGCCCATTATCGGCGTTCCGACCCGCCTGACCTTCCTGATCAAGGCCGCCATCTTCCTGATCGTGGTGCTCATTACCTGCCGCGAGAAGCACGGCGTGCTGCCCCGCTAATTCGGCCCCAACAGGGTACAACCTGTCACAATAAATGACTTTTTAGGAGGAAACAAATGAAAAAGCTGATTGCCATCGCAATGATCCTTGTCATGCTCCTGGGGATTTCGGCTCTGGCCCAGGCCGAGGGCAAGATCCTCTATCTCTCCAACCTGAACAGCGGCGCACAGTATGAGTTCTATGTGGCCTATATGAACATGATGGCCAAAGAGCTCGGTTATACCGTTGAGATCGTGTACGGCGATTCCTTCAACGATCCCGCCGGCAACCTGAAAAACGTCAAGAACGCGTACACCTCCGATGTGGTGGGCCTCATCTCCTGCATGGACGGCGGCCTGATCAATATCATGGAAGAGTACCCGGACATGTGGGTTGTGGGCTTCTTCTCCGACTATGACAACGTGTTCAATCCCGGCGGCACCAGCGAGGGCATCCTGCAGAAGGATCATTTCCTGGGCCTGATGGGCGACAACTACATCAGCGGCGTGGCGCTGGGCGAGGCGTATGCCCAGGAGGTCATTGACCGCGGATACAAGCGCGTTTCCACCTGCATCTTCCCGGTATATGCCTATCCCAAGCACACGGTTGCTGACAAGGCTTTCCGTGACTACATCGAAAAGTATAACGAGACCGCCGCTGAGAAGATCGAGCTGGTAGGCGATGCCACCGTGCTGAACTTCAGCCCCCTTGAGACCAACTATTTCTTCGAGGACGGCCACGACACCCTGGACTGCATCGTCGGTTTCTGTGCCGGCACCACCTTCGTCTATCCCACCGTGGTTGAGGCCAAGGCCATGGGCATCTGCAAGGACGACATGCAGCTCATCACCGGCGGCTTTGACAACGATCCGGACCTCATGGCCGACTGCGGCGATGACAAGAACATCGTGCGTCTGACCACCGCTGCCTTTGAGAGCATTATCTGGCCCATGGCTATGATGGATGCGGCGGTTTCCGGCAACATGTACAAGGACTATCCGGGCGTTGAGCGGTTGGATTCCGGCATCATGGTGATCAACAGCACCGCGAAGTTTGAGGCCGTCATCAACAATTCCCCCATGGGCGCCACCAATGACGAGGACAGACTCGGCAAGGCACAGGCCAGCTGGGATGACATGAAGAACTACTTCACCAGCGTGAACCCGGATGCCAGCTATAAGGATCTGACCGCTTTCTGCCAGAGCTTCACCGTCGAAGGATACATGAAATAAGATCCCGTCTTCCCCCGGTCTGTCCGGGGAAGCCCCTCTGGGGCGCATTTCACTGCTGAAATTGGAGGCAGACTTATGAATAAAGCATTGGACATTCTCAAACGCATCGCGGGGACGCTGATGCTGCCTGTGATCATGTTTGTGATCATGAAAATCCTGTGCAATGCCAATGGCAAGAAGTTCCTTGAAAACATGGCCATGTGGAAAGTCCTGATCCCCAACGTGGCTGTATCGGTGGCCTGCGCCATGGGCATCGGCCTCCAGTTCAAAAACGGACGCTTCGATTTTTCCGGCGGTTCCATCATGCTGGTATCGGCCATCGTGGCGGGCAGCATCGCAAGGGATTCCGGCACCAGCAACCCGATGCTCTTCTGCGTCATCGCCGTTGCCCTGTGTGTTCTCCTCAGCGTGGGCGTTGCCCTGGTCTATGTCTACGGCCGGCTGCCCATCATGATCGCCACCATTGGCATGGCCCTGCTCTATGAATCCATCACCCCCCTGATCTTTGGCGGCGGCGGTGTGAACCTGGTTTCGGTCAAGTTCATCAAGCAGCTCTCCGCCTACCCGACGGTCCTGATTCCCTTTGGCTGCGCAGTGGCGGTGTATGCGGTGTACAACTACCTGTCCACCACCGGCAAACAGAGCCTGCTGCTGGCCAAGAACCAGCAGGCGGCCGTGAACATCGGCATCAATGAGAACAAGAACGTCATCCTGAGCTATGTCTACAGCGGCCTGATCTTCGGTTTTGCCACCATCATCTGGGCCTCTCTTGGCAAGCGGGATGCGAGCTTCTCCTCCCTCAGCACGGTAGGCGAGCTCTTCTCCAACATTCTGCCGGTCTTCGTGGGTCTCTATATCGGTGCGTTCTGCGGGGATACCATCGGCATCATCATGGGCTCCCTGGCCATCTGCATGATGAAAACGGGCCTCACCACCCTGTTCAAGGCAGAACTGGGCGGCGCCATTTCCACGGCCATGATGGGTATGTTCGTCTTCCTGGTCAACCTGGTGGCCGGACAGAGCGGGAACCTCAAGAAACTCTTTGGCAAACTGATCGGTCGTCAGCCGGTCAAGGCCTGAACCATTTCGATCTCCACCAATTGGCGGGCGATGGCGTAAACGCCTCGCCCGTTTTTTTCAAAAACTGAGAACCAGAGAGGAGCAAGGGATGAAAATCACCGACATCCGCATCAATGGCATCCATGAGCCGCTGGGCTTTTCCTTGCCGCATATCTCCGTTTCATTTAAAGTCACTGAGACCGATTCACGGCAGCCGGTCCGGGAAACCCTGACGGTGGCCGCCGACCCGGCCTTTTCGCAGGTCCTTTTTCACCGGGAGGCGGAGCGCCTGAACGCGGCAGGGGAGCCGATTGAGCTGACACTGACCCCGCGCACCCGTTATTATGTGCGGATCACCGTGACCGGGGACAAGGGCGACACGGCCATTGGCGCGTCATGGTTTGAAACAGGGAAAATGCAGGAAGAGTGGCAGGCCCACTGGATCGCCCCGCAGCCCGAGGACAAGTTTCATCCGGTCTTCTTCCGTCACTTTGAGGTAAGCGGGCCGGTACAGTCAGCCCGGCTGTATCTGACCGGTCTCGGCCTGTATGAGGCTTATCTGAACGGACAAAAGGCCGGGGAGGACCTGCTGGCGCCTTTCTGCAATGATTACTCCGAGCAGGTCCAGGTGCAGACCTACGATGTGACCGACCTTCTCCGGATCGAGGAAAATACCCTGGAAATTTATACCGGAAACGGCTGGTACAAGGGCCGCCTCGGGTATGAGGGCGGAAAGGAGCTCTACGGGGACCGGTTTGAGGTCCTGGCAGAGCTGCATATTACGCTCCGGGATGGCACCTGTCAGGTGGTTAAGACGGATCAGCTCTGGGAATACCGGGGCAGTGACTTTGAGTTCACGGACCTGTATGACGGCGAATGCCTGAACCGACAGCTCTGGGAGGGCCGGGAAAATCCGGCGCGGCCGGCCGCGGTGTTGCCGGATCGCCCGATCATGGACCGGCTGAGCCTGCCCGTGATCACCAAAGCGGTTCTGCCGGTGGCCAAGGTTATCCATACCCCGGCCGGGGAAACGGTCCTTGACATGGGCCAGAACTTCGCCGGCTGCATGGAATACGAAGCGGACTTCCCTGCCGGAACCCGGATTGTGCTGGACCACGGGGAAATCCTGCAGGACGGCAATTTCTACAATGACAATTACCGGACCGCCAAAGCCCAGATGATCTATGTGTCCGGCGGTCAGCGGGAAACGGTCCGGGCCCACTTTACCTTCTTTGGTTTCCGCTATGTCCGCGTAACGGGCTGGCCGGGCGAGGTCCGTGCGGACCGGTTCCGGGGACTGGTCATTTACTCGGATCTGCCGGATGCCATCTCCTTTACCTCCGGAAACAGCCTGCTGAACCGTCTGTTCCTGAATACCCTCTGGGGACAGCGCAGCAATTTCCTGGATATCCCCACCGACTGCCCGCAGCGGGATGAACGTCTCGGGTGGACCGGGGATGCACAGGTCTTTTCCCCGACCGCCTGTTTCCAGATGGATACCCGCGCGTTTTACCGGAAATACCTGCATGACATTGCCGTTGACCAGCAGAAGCATGAGGGCCGGGTGGCAAATTACCTGCCTAACATTGCCGATGCCGGCGGGGCCAGTGTCTGGGGGGACATTGCCACGTTCCTGCCCATGACCCTGTATCAGTACTACGGGGACCGGGCTGAACTGGCGGCACAGTACCCCGTCATGCGGGACTGGCTTGAATGGATCCGCCGCCAGGATGAAAAGGAGGGCGGCCGCCATCTCTGGGATTTCGGCTTCCACTTCGGGGACTGGCTGGCACAGGACGGCGTGACGCCCCAGAGTATGAAGGGCGGAACGGATGATTACTTTGTGGCCAGCATGTACTATTATGCCTCTGCCCGGAAAGTGGAGGAGGCGGCGAAAATTCTCGATAAACCGGAGGATGCGGACCGGTACGGAAAACTGGCAGAGGCCATTTATGCGGCCATTCTGCATGAGTATTTCAGTCCGTCCGGCCGCCTTTGCATTGACACGCAGACCGCCTATCTGCTGTGTCTGAATTTCGGTGTGTACCTGGACAAGTCACGCATCGTGGAAGGGCTCAAAAAGCGCTTCCAGAAGGATTGTTACCGGATCCGCGGCGGCTTTGTGGGCGCCACCATGATGTGCCGCGTGCTGGCGGAAAACGGACTGGGGGAACTGGCGGCCCACTTCCTGTTCCAGGAAGGGTTCCCCGGCTGGATGCGCTGCGTGAAGCTGGGGGCCACCACCATCTGGGAGCGCTGGAACAGCGTCCTGGATGATGGACGGATCAGCGGAACGGAGATGAATTCCCTCAATCACTATTCCTACGGATCGGTCATGGAATACGTGTACCGCGATCTGGCGGGCATCCGTCCGCTGGAGCCGGGCTTTGCCCGGATCTGCTTCGCGCCGCAGCCCACCTGGCGCGCCATGTCCATGGAGGTACGGTATGATTCCGTCCATGGCGTGTACGGTTCCCGCTGGGAGATCAGGGATGACGGGCAGCTCTCGGTCCGCTTTGAGGTGCCCTTTGGCTGCACGGCTGAGGCGCATCTGCCGGGAACGGAGGAAACCGTCGAGCTTGGTGCCGGCGTCTTTGAAAAGACCTACCGCCCGCAGCGGGATTACCGGGTCAAGTACAGCATGGACAGCTGGCTGGGGGAGATGAAGGAGGATCCGGAGGCACAGGCGGTTCTGAAAGAGGATCTCCCGGCTGCCTATGACCTGCTCATGAACGGCGATGAGGAATTCCTGTCCATGCGGATGCAGGACCTGCAGTTCCTGTTCTTCCGCGGATTCAATCCGCAGATGGTGCAGGAGGGAACCCGGCGGCTGTTTGAACTGAAAGCCAGATGACAGAAAGGAAAGACAACGATGATTAACCTGAAAGGCAATCCTTTTTATCTGAACGATGCCGATATCACCTGGGTGGAGGAGACCCGGGCGGCCATGACGACGGAGGAAAAGCTGGAGCAGCTGTTTTTCCCCATCGGGTACTCCGCCAATGAGGGCTACCTGCAGTATGAACTGCTGAACCGGCATCCCGGCGGCGTCATGTTCCGGACAGGCCGGACGGAGGAACTGTTCGCGGCCTATTCCTACCTGCAGAACAACACGAAAATTCCCCTGTTCCTGGCGGCCAACCTGGAAGCGGGCGGGGATGGCATTGTCGAGGAGGGAACCTCCTTTGGCAAGCAGATGCAGGCCGCGGCCACCGGCGACCCCGAGCAGGCCTACCGGCTGGGCAAAATTGCCTGCGCCGAAGGGCAGGCCGTGGGGTGCAACTATGCCTTTGCGCCGGTGGTGGATATCGACCTCAACTACCACAACCCCATCACCAATGTGCGGACCTATGGCAGCGATCCGGAGATGGTCAAAAAGTGCGGCCTTGCCTATATGCGGGGCGCCAGGGAATGCGGCAGTGCCGTGTCCATCAAGCACTTCCCCGGGGACGGCGTGGATGAATGCGATCAGCACATCCTGACCAGCGTCAACGGCCTGTCCTGCGAGGAGTGGGACCGGACCTACGGCGATATCTACAAAACCCTGATTGACAACGGTGCCCTCACCGTCATGGTGGGCCACATCGCCATGCCGGCCTACCAGAAAAAGTTCAATCCGGACCATCCCAATCACCTGATGCCCGCCAGCCTGTCCCCGGAACTGCTTCAGAATCTGCTGCGGGACCAGCTGGGATTCAACGGCATGATCATCACGGATGCCAGTCCCATGGTCGGCTTCATGTGCGCCATGGACCGCCGGCTGTCCGTTCCCACCTGCATTGAGGCCGGCTGCGACATGATCCTGTTCAACAAGGATTATGAAGAGGACCTGGGGTATATGCGCAAAGGCTATGAGCAGGGCATCCTCTCCGAAAAGCGTCTGGATGAAGCTGTAACCCGTATTCTGGCCGCCAAGGCCGCCCTCCGTCTGCATGAGAAGCAGAAAAACGGGACCCTGGCCCCCAGCCGGGAACATCTGGGGGTTATTGGCTGCGAGCAGCACCAGGCCTGGGCCAGGGAATGCGCGGACAAGGCGGTGACGCTGGTCAAGGATACCCAGCATCTGCTGCCCATCAGCCCGAAAAAGCATCGCCGGGTGCTCTTTGAGATTCTGGGCAAGTGCCCCAGCGAGGAGCGGGTGGCCAAACGATTCATTGCCGATATGGAGCGGGAAGGCTTTGAGATGATTCCCTATGAGGAAGAGGTCTTTGACTTCACCAAGCCCATGCACTTTGAAACCGTGGAAGAGTTCCGGAGCAAGTATGACCTGGTCATCTACATCGGCAACGTGGAAAACGCCAGCAACAAGACCACGGCAAGACTCAACTGGCATGCCCCCTATGGCGCCGGAAACAACATTCCCTGGTTTGTTGAGATCGTGCCCACCCTGTTCATTTCCCTGCAGAACCCCTACCATCTGCTGGATGTGCCCATGGTGAAAACCTATATTAACGCCTATTCCAACCATGACGGGATGATTGACATGGTGGTGGAGAAACTGCTGGGCAGGAGCGAATTCAAGGGCGTGAGCCCGGTGGATCCGTTCTGCGGCAAGGACTATCTGAGTTATTAATGTCCGGATGAACACAAAGGCTTTGTCACTTTGCCAGAGGAGGGCAGAGTGACAAAGCCGGGGTCAGGCAATAGAGAAGGAGACAGGCATATGAAATTTAAGGCGGTTATCTTTGATCTGGACGGTGTCATCTGCTTTACGGATGAATACCATTACCGCGCCTGGAAAGCCATGGCGGATGAGATGGGCATTCCGTTTGACCGGACGGTGAACAACCGGCTGCGGGGGGTGAGCCGCATGGCCAGCCTCGACATCATCCTGGAAAAATACACCGGGCCGGCGCTGAGTCAGGCGGAGAAGGAAAAGCTGGCGCAGAAGAAAAACGATCTGTACCGGACGTCCCTGGCGGAGATGAGCCCGAAGGACCTGAGTGACGAGGTGCGCGAAACCCTGAATGCCCTTCGGGACATGGGTCTGCGCCTGGCCATTGGTTCCTCGTCCAAGAACACCCCGTTCATCCTGGGTCAGATCGGCCTCGCCGGATTCTTTGACGCGGTCAGCGATGGCAACAACATTACCCGCTCCAAGCCGGATCCGGAGGTGTTTGTCAAGGCAGCAGACATGCTGGGCATGGCACCGGAACTGTGCCTGGTGGTGGAGGATGCCGTCTCCGGCGCCGAGGCGGGCCATGCCGGCGGCATGAAAGTGGCGTGTCTCGGGGATGCGGCCGAGCATGGCGCGGGGGACTATAACATGCGGAGCATCCGGGAACTGATTGACATTGTGAAAGAAGGGGAGAACTGACATGGTGGATCTGCGGGCGAAACCCTTTAACCTGACCGAAGAGGAAATTTCCTGGGTCAGGGAAACCCTTTCCTCCATGACCCTTACGGAAAAGCTGAGCCAGCTGTTTGTGCTGCTCAAGGCGGTGCCGGGGGTGAATGAGGAACAGATAAAGAACCAGATGGCCAAAGGGCCCGGCGGCATGCGCTGGCAGGGCGGTGACAAGGAAAGCGTCTGGCTGCAGAATCAACTGTTTCAGCAGTACAGCCGCATTCCCCTGTTCATCGCCGGCAACTGTGATGACGGCGGAAGCGGCGTCCTGCCGAAGGAAGGGACGTTTGTGGCGACGGCGGCTGAGGCCGGCGCCTCCCAGGGCACGGACACGGCCTATCACATGGGCTACTGTGCGGGTAAAGAGGCGGCGGCCATCGGCGTCAACTGGATGTTCAATCCGGTGGCGGATGTGTACAGGAACTGGCGCAATACCATTGTCAATACCCGCTCCTTCGGCTCGGATCCGGACCGGGTCATCCAGTGCGTGCGGGCGTACATTCAGGGAATCCGGGATGCCGCCCCCCACATGGCGGTGACCTGCAAGCATTTCCCCGGAGATGGCTGGGATGAACTGGATCCCCACATTTCCCCGGCACATAATGAGGCCGGCGTGGAGGAGTGGACCGAGAGTTATGGCCGGGTCTACCGGACGATGATCGACGAGGGCTTGGATACCATCATGACCGGTCAGATTTCCCTGCCGGCCATGAGCCGCATGCTGAGACCCGGCATCCGCAATGAGGACATCATGCCGGCGTCCCTGGCGCCCGAGCTTTTGCAGGACCTGCTCAGGGATCAGATGGGATTCAACGGCCTGATTATCTCGGATGCCTCGCACATGATCGGAATGTCCGGCGTCATGCCGCGCAGCGAGGCGGTTCCCCGGTGCATTGCCGCCGGCTGTGACATGTTCCTGTTTGCCAATGACTTTGAGGAGGATCTGGGCTATCTCAGGGCCGGTTATGAAAAAGGCATTGTGACGGAGGAACGGCTTGAAGAGGCGCTGCTGCGCATCCTGGGCCTCAAGGCGAAGCTGAAACTTTACCGGGACGAGGTCCGTTTCCCGGACCGGTCCGGACTTGAGGCCGTGGGCTGCGCGGAGCACCGGAAATTTACGGAGCAGGCTGCGGATGCGGGCATCACCCTGGTCAAGGATACCCGGCACATTCTGCCGCTGAATCCGGCGAAACAGAAAAATGCCCTGCTGATCTATGTGCAGAGCACCCCCAACAGCAAGGCCTATCAGGGCGACGGGATGCGTGCCCTGATCACCGAGGAACTGGAGCGGGCCGGGTTTGCGGTCCATCAGTGTCCGAGCTTCTATGATCTGGAAGTGGAAAATGGTCCGAATCCCATGAACTTCGTCCGGATGATGCAGATGGGGCCGCGGGAGGAATTCAAGAAGAAATACGACGTGGTCTTCGTCTTCATTTACGTGAAGGGCTATGCCCAGAAAAACGTGGAGCGGCTTTCCTGGAGCAGCGGCCACAGCATGGAGATGCCCTGGTACACCGAAGAGGTCCCGACGGTAGGCGTCAGCCTCAACTACACCAATCATCTGGTGGACTGTGCCAATATCCATACGTTTATCAATGCCTATGGACCGAACCGGGAAAATGTCCGGGCGGCCATTGAGAAGATCACAGGCAAAAGTGCGTTTCGCGGGACGGCGGATGAGTCCGTTTTCTGCGGGCGCTGGGATACCCGCCTGTAACCGGCCGGGAAGGAGACAAAATGAATACCGAATTCCTGACACTCAATGAGGAGCGTCACGTCAGCCTGACGGCCTATATCCAGCCGGTCGGCGGTGAATTCCCGCTCAGTCAGCGGCCAGCGGTGCTGATTATCCCCGGCGGTGGGTATCATTTCTGCTCGGAGCGGGAAGCGGATCCGGTGGCCTTTCCCTATCTGAAAGCAGGCTACCAGGCGTTCATTCTGCGCTATTCCCTGAATGAACAGGCGCAGTGGCCCAATCCCCTTGATGACTATGAGCAGGCCATGTCCCTGATTCGCCGCAATGCGGAACGCTGGCATGTGGCCGGTGACCGCATTGCGGTCATCGGGTTCTCTGCCGGCGGACATCTGGCGGCCTGTGCGGCCACCATGTCGGTGAACCGCCCCAATGCGGCGATTCTGGGGTATCCGGTTATCGACGGCCCGTGCGCCCGGGACTATCTTCCCTCCGCGCCGGATGTCCCCTCCGCGGTGGATGCGAACACCTGTCCCTGTTTCGTGTTTGCCACCCGCACGGACAATCTGGTGCCGGCAGAAAATGCCCTGCACCTGATCAATGCGCTGTGGGCCCATGAAATTGCCTTTGAAAGTCATATCTATTCCAACGGCCCTCATGGCCTGTCCACCGGGGATCCCGCACTTTGTGAGCGCGCTCACTGCAGCCGCTATGCCAGCTGGGTCAGCGACAGCATTGCCTGGCTTTCCGATGTGCTGGGCGCTGTCACGCTGAATGGCCTGACAAATCCCGAATTTGGCGGGAAAGTGAACGGCAACCGGGAAAAGACACTGAATCTGGACTGCACCATTGCGTATCTGCAGGATCATCCGGAAGGGAAAGCGATCCTGGGGGAAATTCAGGCGGCGCATCCGGGCAGGCCCATGGTGCCGCCGGCGGCAGCGGGCGTGATCACCCTTCGTGACAGCCTCGAGTACCTTGGGATGGAGGCGGAAAAGGTCAGGCAGCTTGAACAGCGGCTGCTGGCCGTTCAGAATGTACGGGAGGAATAAACATGTCAGCATTGGATGATTTTAACCGGAAAAAGCGGTTTGCGGTCTGTGTGGACTCGGATGGCTGCGCCATGGATACCATGAACATCAAGCACATCCGCTGCTTTGGTCCCTGCATGGTGGAAGAGTGGGGGCTTGAGGCGTGGCGCCGGCCGATCCTGGACCGCTGGAATGAGATCAACCTGTATTCCGGAACCAGGGGAATCAACCGGTTCAAGGGACTGGCGATGGCCCTGACAGAGATCGACCGGCAGTATACCCCCATTGAGGGCATTGAGCGTCTGAGCGCCTGGGCAGAGGAGGCGCCGGAGCTTTCCAACGATGCGGTGGG
>DGWH01000127.1:11497-25589 GCA_002395225.1 Christensenella sp. UBA4263 | reverse complement strand
CCGGCAAGGATGAAGGAGCGCTCCACAGACTGCAGAAAAGTCATGTCGGACAGCTTCACCGTGTTCGGATCTGCCGACAGGGCTTTTAAGTAGCCCATGGAAACTGGAATTGTCATAGGCATCGACAGCATGCCGACAGCAATGGGAAGCAGAGCCTGCAACCAGCCGACAGGTTCCGGAAGCTCTCTCTTTACCATCCTCCAATACAGGAAGCCAAGAAAAAGAATTGTTAAGACTGTGGATACAACTGACATCGTGTTCATGTGTATTATCTCCTTTTTTTGATAGCCTATTATAGCACAGAATCTGCTTTTTCGGAAGATGCAGTAAATTCTCCATTGAGGGGGATGTAAACTGGGATTATGGGTTATGCTTTTCCTCGGAAACAACATACAAGTTTATAAATGCCGTATCCGATTGCCGCACCGGCAGTATTGAGAATCAGATCATCGATATCGGTTACACTTCCCGGAAAGAGCAATTGGATCATCTCAATAACAAATGACAACCCCGCACCGGCAAAAAGCACTTTCCAAAAACAATCCAGACGTTTGTACAGAATTGGCATAATGATGCCTGTCGGTATAAACATGCTTATGTTACCGATAATGTTGATGGTAGCTTCGCGCTTTATGTCATAATCCAGAATGTTTACAAGCGGAATCGGGTTGACCCGAAGCGGCTGAATGCTTTTCATGTTAATGATGAGGGGCTGAACCTGACCGTTGACAGTGAAAAAAGGGTAAAAGACAAAACGAATCAGAATGGCAAGATTGATGTACATCAAAAGAAGGAAAGCCTCTCTTTTCCAGACAATCTTCTTCTGCTGTATCCATATCGTCCATCTGATGAGGAGCCACAACACGGTAAAAATCATTTCTCCGGTCAACAAAGATATCTTGATCAAGTGCCGTACCTCCACAATCCCGATTTATTGAGATCTCTGCAAACTGGAAGTTGTAGGTTAGAGTCCAACAAAGTAACTGATTTCATTCTCCAGTAGGCGGAATATGTTTGCGACCAGATACCCATCAGCAATCGCATGATTCAGACGAACGGTCACAAGCATGACAAGCCTTCCGTTTTCTTCCCTGTATTTTCCCCAGTTAATGATCGGCGCAAAATACAGGTTTCCATCGGGCAGTTCAAGATGCAGCGAATCATAGGAAAGCCATGATATATATGACGCATCAAACCAGTTGGGATGGTTCGTCATATCCAGACCGTATTCTCTTGTTTTCTTTGCCTCTTCAACATCACGCAATGCATCAGCATAGAACTTTTCATAGTTCTCACAATATTCTGTATATACGGGAGTACATGTTTCCGTAGTGTCAAAAAAGGAATTACTCTCAAACGATTCGAAAAACAATGTACGGTATCAAGTGAGAGGTGCAGGGGGATGTGTTTCTCAAGATCATGTGGGACATCCCCAATACAAAAGGGCAGAGAGGGAAGGAGCCAACCGGAAACAGGATGCTTGAATTGAGCATGTCCTGTTCTGCCTGCAGATTGATTATTCGCGATTAGTCGGAACTTGTTTCCAGCCATGGTCTGAAACCGAAATAACGTATAGTGCGGCCGGCCTTGGCTGACCTGGGAAAAACAATGCTGGACCGCAGGTCGTTTGTGTGATACAATCATGCAGATTTAATGGGGTCTGAAATTAGAGCGGGCCATGACCTGAAGGCGCACGCAGAGAACCGTTCAGGACCGGGATGTGGAGGACAGAAAATGAGGTATGAAGAGGCCGCGTTTGCCTATCTGAATGAACTGATTGAGCATCGCCGGAATCTGCACCGGATTCCCGAACTGGGGAATCAGGAAATGGAGACGAAAAAGTATCTCCTTGAATGCCTGTCACGTTTTCAGCCGGATGAACTGACGGAGATGCTGGATACCGGTATCCGCTGTGTATTCAGGGGAAACGGAGCCAAAGAGGCGATTGCCTTCCGTGCGGATATGGATGCCCTGCCGGTTGAGGAACCGGAGGGGTGTGCGTTCCGGTCAGAACATGAGGGAAAGATGCATGCCTGCGGGCATGATGGCCATATGGCCATGCTGCTGACGCTGGCACATTTTCTTTCCGAACACCGGGATCTGCCGCGGGATGTGGTGCTGATTTTCCAGCCGGCGGAGGAGACGACGGGCGGCGCGGACCGGCTGGTCAGGGCCGGGGTTCTCCGGAATCCGGATGTCCGGGAGATTTACGGACTGCACATGATGCCGGATGTGCCGCTGGGGACGATTGCCTGTGTGAAAGGGCCTATCATGGCCTCTACCTGTGAGATTGATGTGCACTTTAAGGGGCGGGCCAGTCATGGTGCCTCGCCGCACCTGGGGCGGGATGCCATCATGGCGGCTGCCTATTTTCTGACGGAGCTGCAGAGCGTGGTCTCAAGGCGGATTGACCCGGCGGAGCGGGCGGTGGTGACCATAGGGAAAATGGAAGCCGGCCGGATCCGGAATACGCTGGCGGAGGAGGCCCGGCTTGAGGGCATCGTGCGAACTTATTCAAACGCCGTGTTCGATGAAATCGAGTCGCTGATCCGTTCCCTGCTGAGGGGCATTGAGGCCGGGTTTGAGGTGCAGGGAACGCTGACAAAACACGTCTATTATCCCTGTACCTGCAATGATGCGGCGGCCTTTGAGCGTGTGCGCCGGGTGGCAGGGGATCGGTTCGCCGAGGCGGTTCCGCGGATGACGGCGGAGGATTTTTCCTATTACCAGCTGGCCTGCCCGGGTGCCTTTGCGTTCCTCGGGTGCAGGGATGAACAATACGGACACCCGCTGCATTCCTCACTGTTTGGGTTTGATGAACAGGCGCTTGTCTATGGACTGGCGCTGTATGCGGGTCTGATTTTTGAGGAGGACTGAGTCATGGGACTTTTTGATCGTTTCTACTATGGAAAAGCAGGCCAGAGGGATTATACCGAGGCAAATATGCCCAAGAGCCGGCTTTCCCTGTTTTTCCTGGTACTCAAGGACCACTTTTTTGATCTGGTCAAGGTGAATCTGCTGCAGCTGATTTTCTGGATTCCGTTTATTTTCTGGACGTACCTGAACATCGCGGCCATGCAGAGCATTGACATGGAAAACACGGATGCGGCCGGCCTGCTGGGGCAGCTTTCCGGGTATCTCATGATGTGGCTCATCGGGATCATTCCCTGTGTGGCGATCACGGGTCCTTCCTCCGCCGGCGCGGCCTATATCATGCGCAACTGGGCCAGAGACCAGCACTCTTTTCTCTGGTCCGATTTCAAGGACGCGTTCAAGTCCAACTGGAAGCAGGCGCTGGCCGTGTCCGTGATTACCTCCGTGATTCCGCTCATCGTTTACACCGCGATTTCCTTTTACAGCGAACTGGGCAAGAACTCGCCGATTCTGTACGTGCCCATGGGCATTGTCCTGATGCTGCTCCTGGTGTTCCTGTGCATGCTGCCGCTGCTGTATCCCCTGATTGTCGGCTATAAGCTGTCGCTGCTGAACGTATTCAGGAACGCCCTCCTTATGGCCAGCGCCTCGCTGCCCTGGATGATCCTGAGCCGCCTGATTACCTTTATTCCCATCTTCTTCATGGGCCTGGGCATTTACACGGCCAATCCCATCATGATCATGGTGTGCATGATCTACTATCTCTTTTTCGGTTTTGCCCTTTCGAGGCTGGTTTACGCCTCATTTGCCAACGGCATCTTTGACAAGTACCTGAATCCCCGGATTGAGGGGGCGACGGTCGGTCAGGGACTGCGTCCGGCGGATTATGAGGAGCTGGATGTGGATGATGACGAGGATGAAGAGGACGCGGAGAACCGTGTGAAGACAGAAGTCCGGCCCGCAAAACCGGTGCAAAAGGCGCCGGAAAAGGCGGAAAAGAGCGGGAAGAAGGGCCTGGGCGGACTCTTTGGCCGCAAGCGGGACGAGGATGAATTCGAAATTGACGATGATGACGACGACGATGAATAAAGCCTATGACAGTTTTGCCGCCGTCTATGACCAGCTGATGGACGATGTGGATTATGACCGCTGGGCACTTTACTACCGGGATCTTCTGCTGGATGGGCAGGACGTGAAACCCTCGGACCTCGGGCGAGTGGTGGAATGTGCCTGCGGGACCGGAAACCTGACGGTCCGGCTGGCCCGGATGGGCTTTAAGATGCTGGGGGTGGACAGTTCCGGACAGATGCTGCGCGTGGCTGAGGAAAAGATGCGCAGCTTTGGCGTGGACTGTCCCCTGATTGCCCAGGATATGCGAAAGCTTCAGGTGCCCGGCCGGAACGCTGCCGTGCTGTGTACCTGTGACGGACTGAATTACCTGCGAGAGCCGGAGGATGTCCGGCACTTTTTCGCTGCCGCCGCCCGTGTACTGCGTCCGGGCGGCCTTCTGTGCCTGGACCTGTCTACCCGGTACAAGCTGGAAACGGTTATTGGCAATGCGTTTCTCGGGGAGGAGCGGCCGGGCATGGCCTACCTCTGGCAGAATACCTACCATGCCGAGACGCAGAGCGTGCGGATGGATATTACGTTTTTTGTGCAGGAACAGGACGGCCGGTACAGGCGTTTCCGGGAGGAACACCGGCTGCGGGCCTATGAACCGGACATGCTGGCCGAAATGCTGCAGGCCGCGGGCTTTGAACAGATTGAGTTCTTTGGCGGCATGCGCATGGAAAGGCCGAAGCCCATGGATGAGCGGATTCATCTTCGCGCCCGGCTCAGGCGGCCCTGATGCATAGGGCAGGCACCCGGGAACAGGAATTCGGCGACAGGACACGAGACCTGCAAAGCAGAGAGAAATGAGAGGAACTGAGGAATGGAAAAAGGACAGGGACGTCTGCTCCGTCTGACCCTGAAGGGCGGAGAGGCACGCGTCTTTCTTTGTGATACAACCGGAATGACCCAGCTGGCCAGAGACATTCACCATGCCAGCAATACCGTCAGTGCGGCGCTGGGCCGGATGATCTCCGCCACGGCCATGATGGGCGTCAATCTGAAAAGTGATGGGGACCGGATTACGTGTACGATTAACGGAGGCGGACCGGCCGGCCCCATGTGTGCCGTGGCCGGACCGGATGGAAAGGTCAAGGTGACCATTGAGCATCCGGAGGTGGAACTGAAGCTGAAGCCCAACGGAAAACTGGATGTGGGCGGTGTGCTGGGCAAAGATGGTCAGCTGACCGTCATGCGGTCCTTTGGTTTTGGAGAACCGTATCTGGGCCGGGTCAATCTGGTTTCCGGCGAGGTGGCAGAGGACTTTGCCATGTATTATCTGGAATCCGAACAGACCCCGACGCTTTGCGCGCTGGGCGCCCTGGTTGGAGAAGAGGTTCAGGCCTCGGGCGGCATCCTGATTCAGGCCATGCCGGAGTGTTCGGATGCCCTGATCGATCAGCTGGAAATCCGGGCAGAACTGTTCGGGAGCATCTCCCAGCTTCTCTCGGAGATGAGCCTGGAGGAGATAGTGGAAAACTGCTTCCGGGGACTTGAGCCCGAGATTCTTGAGAGCATGCCGCTCTCCCTTGTCTGTGACTGCAGCCGGGAAAAGATCGAGCAGGTGATCCTTTCCATGGGGGAAAAGGAAATCCGGAACCTGATCCGTGAGCAGAACGGATGTGAAGTGTCCTGCCATTTCTGCCGCAAACACTACAGCTTCACCGGAGAGGAGCTTGAGACACTGATTCGCGAGGGCACGAGCCAGCCGCACTGACGGCAGCCGGTAAAACAGGAGTACTGGAAAAGCAGCGAAGCCGCAGGACCGGGCTGCTTTTTACGATTGAGAGGATGAACAAGCATGATGATTGTGAACCTGGATGACGCCTTTGAGGCGTATCTGAAAGGCTGGATGAAGGACAATGCACAGAAATACGGGAACAACATGGACAAACTGGAGGAAATGGTTCCGGATGTGTACATGGAGTTTCTGAAACAGCCGCTGGAAAGCCTGAACGGGCAGACTCCGGAGGACTATTTCGGCGGCATCAGGGAGGCCGGGGAGCTGGTGTCCATGCTCAGGGCGTACATTCTGCGTCATACACCGGTGCCAGATCTGCTGCTGGAGCGGATCGTGGATACCGGAGAGGAGGCGGTGCCGCTGCTCCTGGATCTCATCAGGGATCCGGCGCAGGATGAGGAAATCCGGATGACCGCCGTGTCCCTGATGCAGGAAATCGGCGGTGACCAGCCCATGAACCTGTATATCGACCTGATTGCCCCGCTGGCGGAACAAAGCGATCTGGGGGATATCTGCGCGGAAAGCCTGAGCACCATGGGACCCAGAGTGGTGGAGCCGATTCTGGCCCGGTATGAAACGGCCGGTGAGACGGCAAAGAACATCTTTGCGGATATCCTCTGCAATTTCCCGGGGGATGACCGGATTTATGCGATTCTGGAGGAACGGTTCCGCACCCAGAGTGCCATGCGTGCGCTGTTTGCGTCGTATCTGGCCAAGTATGGGGATGAACGGGCGCTGCCGGCACTGCTTGAGGCCAGCCGCCTGCCGGGACTGGGCTATCTGGATTTTGTGGAGATTGCCAATGCCATTGAGGCACTGGGCGGGGAGCGGCCGGCGGAACGGGAATATGCCGGGGATCCCTATTATGAGGCACTCAGTCATATGGGAGAATGACATTGCCCGGCGGATACGATAAGGGAGGGAGAGCATGATTTGTCCAAACTGCGGACGGGAAATCAGTGACAGCGCCATTCGCTGTCCAGGCTGTTCTGCCCGGATTCATGGTTTTCGCCGGCGCTCCGAGGTGAATCTGCCCGAGGAACCTGAGGTACGGGTTCGCCGTCGGGTGCAGCCGGTTCCGGCCCGGACAAGGGCGGACAACGAGGTGGCTGCGGATTATTCCGAGGCCCGGGCGGATGCGGCGCGGGTGCGGAGCATGCAGGGAAAAAAGTCCGGAGCGCGGGAAAAGACCGAACGGAAACCGCGGCCTGAAACCCCGGATGAGGCAGCAAAAAGGCAGATTGAAGCCAGAAGGCATCAAATGCCGGTTGAACTGCAGCATGCACGTGATAAGAACAATGAACTGCGCTATGTGCGCCGCCCCGAACGGCCGGTCAAGAAAAAGGTGGACGCCAAGCCGGCGGTTTCCAATCCGCCGCTTGTCCGGAAAAGTCATAAACGGCTGAAAATTGCGGTCCGGATTGTGCTGCTGATTCTGTTTTTCAGCCTGTCATATGGCTCTTACATGCTCTTTTTTACAGAGGATGGTCAGCGCCTCATGGCGGAATGGGGATGGTCCGTGGCCCGGACAGATGCCTATATCACCCTGGGAAAACAGCTGATGGAAGAATCATATGATGAACGGGCAGCGGAGGTTCTGGAGGTTGCTCTTGAACGGGAACCGCGCAATGTGGACGCGCTTTTGTATCTGGCGCAGGTCTACACGAAACTGAACCGGGAGGATGACGCGGTTAAGATCTATGAATCCCTTATCAATGATATTGCTCCGCAGCATCCCAGCGCCTATCGGGCCCTGATCGGGATTTATCAGAAACGGGGATATCATGCCGAGGCGCTGGACCTGATGAAAATGGCCAGCCGGCAGACGCTGGAGTCCTCGCAGGAATTTGACATCATGCTCAGGGCATATACCCCGCGTCCGCCGATGCTCTCGCATCCGGAGGGACGGTACAACGAGGAAATTGATGTCACCATTTCCATCCCCGAGGGGGAAATTGTGTACTACACCACGGATGGAACAGACCCCTCCGAATCCGGTCAGATCTATGCGGCAGGGACGAAGATCCACCTGAAAGAGGGCAAGCTGACGGTCAAGGCCATCGGCTTTACGGAAAACGGAATGCCATCTGAACAGATTACGGCCAACTATACCGTCATTATTCCGACGCCGGCGGCGCCAAAATCCAATTATGCTTCGGGAACGTACAAAAATGCGCCAAAGGTTTCCCTGCGTCCGGGTGATGAGGATGAAAAGAAAAACCGGGAGATCGTGGCCATTTACTATACGCTGGATGGCCGTCAGGCGACACCGGACTCGACCCTGTACAACCCGGATGAACCGATTCAGCTGCCGGTAGGGGATTCCGTGCTGCGTGCCGTGTCCGTTGACAAGAACGGCAAGGTCAGCTATGAGATGAAGGTGACGTACAAGGTTCAGGGCAACCTGAAAAAGATGTTTAACAGTGACAGCGACAGCTTCAAGAACATGACCCTGTACAAAACCGGTTATCAGACATTTACCAGAGCCTGGGGTGCCCCCATCAGCTATGAGACGCTGCCGGAGGATCGCTGGTACGATGCCAAAATGGAAACGTTTGAGGCGGTCTATGACTGGGGAACCGCCTGGTTTGCCGCGAAGACCGATGCCAAAAATGCCGTGCTGGTCAAACTGGATACCACCAGCGGCCGGATGACGGGCCCCAGAAACACCTCGATTGGCATGTCAGCGTCACAGGTCATGGAGAAATTCCGGGATCTGGGGCATCCGGCGCTGGATGATGATGGGAACCGCCTGCTGTACAACTGGAACTCTGCCGGCGTGCAGTTCGGGACCTACCGGCGGGAAGCAGATGGCACCTATGCGATTCACTACTATGATCCGGTGGACGAGAAACAGACCATTTTTGTGGAACTTTCCTATTACCTGGATGAGGACATGGGGACGGTTAACCGGATTGTCTGGCGGCGCTATGAGGCCGGAAGGCTTTAAGAGATCCAAATGCCGAAATCGTTGCGCTTCGGCATTTGGTGATTTGTTTTATCTTTGTGCACTGGCTGAGATGTGAGGCGGTTGACAAAGACAGATTCGGTTTTTATAATGACTAAACCATGAGAACCTGAATAGCAGCAGGGCAGAATGTTCCGGTTGTTATAGATAGAGGAGGACAGGTATGAGCGAGAAACCTAAATATTACATTACCACGCCGATTTATTATCCGAGCGATAATCTGCACATTGGCCACAGCTATTGTTCGACGGCGGCGGATACCATGGCCAGATTCAAGCGACTGACCGGATACGATGTCTATTTTCTGACCGGAACGGATGAGCATGGCCAGAAAATCGAGCGCAAGGCCAAGAATGCCGGCGTGACGCCGAAGGAATATGTGGATCATATCGTGGCCGGCATCAAGGAGCTGTGGAAGCTGATGGATGTCGAATACAGCGATTTCATCCGCACCACGGATGAGCGTCATGTAAAGGGCGTTCAGAAGATTTTCAGGCAGCTCTTTGAACAGGATGACATCTACATGGGGCAGTATGAAGGGTGGTACTGTACGCCCTGTGAATCCTTCTGGACGGAACTGCAGCTGAAAGACGGCTGCTGTCCGGACTGCGGACGGCCGGTGGAACGGATGCGGGAGGATGCGTATTTCTTCCGTCTCAGCAAGTATCAGGACTGGCTGATTCAGTACATTCGTGAGCATCCGGACTTTATCCAGCCCCCGGCCCGGACAGCCGAGATGCTCAATAACTTCCTGCTCCCCGGTCTTCAGGATATCTGCGTATCCAGAACCTCCATCAAGTGGGGCATTCCGGTAGACTTTATGCCCAATCATACCGTCTATGTCTGGATTGATGCCCTCAGCAATTACATCACAGCGCTGGGATACGGAACCGACCATGATGAGCTGTATCAGAAATACTGGCCGGCGGATCTGCATCTGGTCGGAAAGGAAATCGTCCGCTTCCATACCATCATCTGGCCCATCATGCTGCATGCTCTGGGACTGCCGCTGCCCAAACAGGTCTTTGGTCACGGCTGGCTGGTCATTGACGGCGGCAAGATGAGCAAATCCAAAGGCAACGTGGTGGATCCGGTGCGTCTGTGCGAGCGGTATTCCTCGGATGCGGTCCGGTACTTCCTGATGCGGGAGATGCCCTTTGGCGCGGACGGCGAATTCACCAATGAGGCCCTGGTCAAGCGCATCAACTCCGACCTGGCCAATGACCTGGGGAACCTGGTCAGCCGCAGTGTCGCGATGGTGGAGAAGTATTTCGGCGGCGTGATTCCGGCAGCGGATGAATATACCGATCTGGACCGGGAGCTGATTGCCGAGGCCGAGGGACTCAATCCGCTGGTGGAGCGGGAGATGGATGCCCTCAATTTCTCCCAGGCACTGACCGGCATCTGGCACCTGGTGGGCAGCTGCAACCGCTATATTGACCAGACGACCCCGTGGATTCTTGCAAAAAATGAGGAGGATCATCCCCGTCTCGGGACGGTTCTGTATGTTCTCCTTGAATGTGCCCGCATCGTGGCGATTATGATCAGCCCGGTGATGCCCCGCACCCCGGAGCGGATCTTTGCGCAGATCGGCGTGACGGATGAGCTTCTCAAGAGCTGGGATTCGACCCGTACCTTTGGCCGTCTGCCTGCCGGCGGCACGGTCCATAAAGGGGAGGCCCTTTTCCCGCGCATCGATGTGGCCAAGGAACTGGAAATGCTGGAGGCGGAGCAGAACGCGGCAAAGGCAGCTGCGCAGAAAAAGGAAGATGAGGCCGTCTTTACGCAGAAGGACCTGATTGCCTATGAGGATTTTGAGCATCTGCAGCTGGTGGTTGCCAAAGTCCTGACCTGTGAGAAGGTCCCCAAGGCAGACAAGCTCCTCTGTTTCAAACTCAAGGTGGGGAATACCGAGCGCACCGTGGTTTCCGGCATTGCCAAATACTATAAGCCGGAGGAACTGATCGGGAAAAAGGTGGTCCTGCTGGCCAATCTGGCGCCCCGCAAGATCCGCGGAATTGAATCCAACGGCATGCTCCTGTGTGCGGCAACGGCGGATGATACGGCTCTCCGTCTCCTGACGGTGGACGGGGATATTCCGGACGGATGTGCGATCAGCTGATGAATATTGCCTATCAGGGACTGTTTGATACCCATGCGCACCTGAATGACTCCCGGTTCGATGAGGACCGGGAGGAGGTGCTCAGGGAGATGGAGGAAGCCGGGATGCTGAATCTCTGTGTCGGAGCGGACATGGAGAGCAGCCGGACAGGCATTGAACTGGCCGAAAAGCATTCCGGACTGTATGCCGCCGTAGGCGTCCATCCCCATGATGCCAAATCCTTTAGGGAGACGGACCCTGCGCAGCTGGCACAGTGGCTTTCTCATCCGAAAGTGGTGGCACTGGGGGAGATCGGTCTTGACTATTACTATGATCTTTCGCCCCGGGAGGTACAGCGGGAGGTCTTTATCCGTCAGCTTCGTCTGGCACATGAACTGGATGTTCCGGTCATCCTGCATATCCGGGATGCGCATGGGGATGCCATCTCCATCATGCAGGAGCAGGGAGCGGATCTGCCGCGCTGTATTGTTCACTGCAGCTCGGCCAGCTGGGAGAGCACAAAGATTTACCTCAATATGGGCTGCATGATCAGCTATGCCGGACCGGTTACCTTCAAGAAATCGCTTAAGCTGCAGGAAGCGGCCCGTCAGGTGCCCGAGGACCGGCTCCTGATCGAAACGGACAGCCCGTACCTGGCACCGGAACCTGTTCGCGGACGGCGCAATGATCCGCGGAATGTGCAGCATATCTGCCGCTTTCTGGCAGAACTGAGAGGCGTGACGCCGGAGTATCTTTGTGCACGTACCAGGGAAAACGGAATCCGTTTCTTTGGTCTGCATTGAACCGTTTTCGCGAAAACGGTTCTTTTTCTGCCCGAAGCTGATTCACAGACCGGACCAGGACCGGGCCTGCGGCAAAACGTGGGATTGAAGCAGCCCGGCTGCGCTGCGACAGGGTGGAACGTGCAGGCCGCTGAATGGCTCAGGCAAATGACCAAAGTTGAGGAGAACCTCTATGAAAATTACCGATATGCTGACAGCCTCAAAGCAAATGCTGTCATTTGAAGTGTTTCCGCCCAAAACCGAAACGGTTTTTAAAAGCGTCAGCGAGGCAGCACTGAAGATTGCCACGCTCCATCCGAGTTTTATCAGCGTTACGTATGGCGCAGGCGGCGGAACCAGTCAGTATACCCTGGATCTGGCCAGGCGGATTCGTGAGACGACCGGGGTGGAGGCGATGGCTCACCTGACCTGCGTCTCCTCAACCCGTGCGACGATTCATGACCGCATTGAGGAAATCCATGCGGCGGGAATCTCCAACGTGATGGCTCTGCGGGGGGATCTGCCCAAGGATGGGACCCCCGGGAGGGACTATCACCATGCCTGTGAGCTGATTGCCGAACTTCGTGCGACCGGATATGACTTCTGCATCGGCAGTGCCTGCTATCCGGAAGTGCATCCTGAGAGCACGAATCAGAAAGCAGACATTGCCGCGCTGCGCCTGAAGGCGGAGGCGGGCTGCAATTTCTTTACGACACAGATGTTTTTTGACAATCATCTGCTTTTCAATTTCCTCTATAAGATCCGCGAAGCCGGCATTACGATCCCCGTCTTTCCCGGAATCATGCCCATCACGTCCAAAAAACAGATTGAACAGGTCCTGCGCCTTTCAAACGCGTATCTGCCGCAGCGCTTCAGAAGCCTCATGGACCGGTATGGTGACTCGGAACCTGCCATGCGTCAGGCCGGGATTATTTACGCGACGGAACAGATCATCGACCTTTACGCCAACGGCATTCAGGTTGTCCATGTCTATACAATGAACAAGCCCGAAATTGCCGCGGCCATACAGCAGAATCTTTCGAATATTATCGGGATGCCGCTGTGACTTGTCTGAAACGATTGTCCCTGGAGGAATTATGTTTTCTTTTTTGCTGAACAGCATACTGCTGGGCATCGGCCTTGCCATGGATGCTTTCTCTGTCTCTCTGGCTAACGGGCTGCATGATCCGAAAATGCCCGCGGGGCGCATGTCATTGATTGCCGGCACGTTTGCCTTTTTTCAGTTTCTGATGCCGGTTTTGGGCTGGGTTTGTGTACGTTTTTTTGTGGAAACCTTTACTTTCCTGCAGGCGTATATTCCGTTTGCTGCGGCAGGTCTGCTGTTCCTGATCGGCGGGAAGATGGTGCTCGAATCAATCCGGAACGGAGACGGGGAGGACAGTGAGATACATACCGTCTCTGCCGGCGCCCTGTTGATGCAGGGGATTGCCACCTCCATTGACGCGCTTTCTGTTGGCTTTACGATTGCCGAGTATACGCCGGTCATGGCCGTGTCCAGCGCGCTCATTATCGCCGTTGTGACGTTTATCATCTGCCTTGCGGGTTTGAAACTGGGACGGCATTTCGGTACGCGTCTTTCCGGAAAGGCCACGATTCTGGGCGGATGTATCCTGATATTTATCGGCATCCGCATCCTGCTGGACTTTTTCCGCGCAGGGTAGGGCCAGGCACACAGCCATTCGTTTTTCGCTTTTCGGTACGTTTTCGGCCAATAAAAAGACAGCCCTGACTCCGGTCAGGGCTGCAGTTTTTTCAGAAGAGAGTAATACATCTGATCCAGAAAGTGGTAGAACATCGCCTGGTTTTCCAACTGTTCATGACTCGCTGCAAAAAGGATCCCAATGGTTTCACTGAAAATGATCATGTAAAGCATATTGGCATTCTGCTCTGTCAGGTGATGAACGTCCATGAGCTGATCAAGGAGTCTTCTCTTGCTTTCATGATACAGTTCACTTGACCCCAGCATCGTGTTCAGGGGAAGGGAAAGAAGAAGGTGCGGATTTTTTGTGACGGTTTCGATCAGATCTTTTGAAATGAGCAGGAGGGCGTGCGGACTGTCGAAATCCCTGGAATGCTGTCTGGAAAAAGAAGAGATCGCTTTGTCCAGAACAGCAGCGCGTACCTCATCAAGGCTTCCGAACTGACTGAAAATCGGCTGTGTCGATCCGCCGATTGCCTGTGCAATGGCACGCGTGGTAATGGCATTCATTCCGCTTTCCAGGTAGATCTGATAAGCCGCATCGATGATCATGTGTCGGTTGAAGCGCTCTCTTGGGGGCAATGTTTTCCCTCCTCTCTGTATCTCAATACGGTTCTTTTGCCTGTGGCAGGCATGAGCTTTTCTGAGCATGGATGCTGACCGGAACAGGACAGGGATTGTTCCACATTGTCAAGCCGTGTTCACCGGAAAACAGCGAAACGGGCATCGGGCTCATTTGAAATAAAGGGGAAACAAAAGATGACGATAAAGGACAGAGCCCGCAGGATAAGGCTGC
>DGWH01000127.1:0-11380 GCA_002395225.1 Christensenella sp. UBA4263 | reverse complement strand
TCATTATAACACAATCGGACACAATTGAAAATGACGAATTATTGTGCTAAAGGATGAATAAAATTACGAAATAACGATACTCTTGACGGGACTAAAATGGTCTGCGGAAGGAAGAAAAGATGGGAAAGAACGGAAAATGACAGATTGAACCGGCCATTTGTTCCGGTTCAGGAGGGGGCCTTGTCCATCCGGGGGATGCATGGGTTCGAACCGAAACCGGAGGAAGGATCATTCTCCGGATTTGAAAGGAATATGGACAGCGAACCTGGGCCGGGGTCACTTGTTCTTTCCGTGCTTTTTCGGTATAATCTGGGCGGAGTATTTCTGGCCATGCATAAAACAGGAAGAACACGCGAACAGTCGGGAGGACAGAGGGATGAATATTGAAAAGAACAGATTTCCGCTGGGGTTTGGCCTGATGCGTCTGCCCAAACTTGAAGATGGCTCCATTGATCTCGCGCAGGTGAGTGAGATGGTGGACCTCTTTCTGGAAGCGGGCGGAACGTACTTTGATACGGCGTACGTCTATGACGGCGGGATGAGCGAGGCCGCCCTGAAGACCTGCGTCTGTGACCGTTATCCGCGGGAACGGTTTACCGTCGCCACAAAGCTCCATGCAGGAATGCACTGCCATGATGAGGAAAGCGCAAAGCAGCAGTTCTGGACGAGTCTGGAGAGGACCGGCGCCGGTTACATTGATTACTATCTGCTCCATGCTTTGCAGCGCGGAACGTACCAGAAGTATGATGAGTACCATCTCTGGGACTTTGTCAGGGAACAGAAAGCGGCCGGACGAATCCGGCACTGGGGCTTTTCCTTCCATGCGGATCCGGAGCTCCTTGAAAAGATTCTGGATGAAAATCCGGATACCGAATTTGTCCAGCTGCAGCTCAACTATGCGGACTGGGACAATCCGGGGGTGGCGGCGCGCCGCAACTGGGAGATCTGCCGTTCCAGAGGCATTCCGGTCACGGTGATGGAACCGGTGAAGGGCGGCATTCTGGCCAATCCGATTCCCACGGTCCGCGAGATCTTTGATGCGGCCAATCCGAATGTCTCCTATGCCAGCTGGGCACTCCGGTATGCGGCAAGCCTCGAGGGAATCCTGGTTGTGCTGAGCGGCATGAGCAATCTGGATCAGATGCGGGATAATCTGAGCTTCATGAAGGATTTCAAGCCGCTCAGCGAGCAGGAAAAAGGCGTGGTCAATCAGGCGCTTGCGGCCCTGATGGCCGATAAGTCCATTCCGTGTACGGCCTGTCATTACTGCACGGAAGGCTGTCCCATGAGCATTCCGATTCCGGAGATTTTCGGGGTCATTAACCGGCGCAAAGGCAGTCCGGAATTCAGGACCAAACGGGAATACGGGATTGTCACCCTGGGGAAAGGCCGTGCGAGTGACTGCATTTCCTGCGGTCAGTGTGAATCAGTCTGTCCGCAGCATCTGCCGATTATCCGGCTCCTTGAGGAGTGCAGGGAACTGGAAGCGTAAGCGGACAAAGACCGTTTCACGTCAGTGCTGACAAAGGAAGGGAAATCTGGCAACTTCAAGGGACATAATAAAACAAGCGCAGGCGGGTCTGCGCTTGTTTCGTTTTATGCATTTGGCTCTCTGAACGGGTTCACTTCAGCCGCTTGCCGGTGCTGAGACGATGCATTCGCCGGTAATAGCCGATGATGAGCAGAAGGGCGGCGCTGCTCCAGGCAAGAATCTCCGTAAAGAACACGCCGTCCATGCCAAACAGGCGGGGGAGAAGGAGGGCACAGATGATGCGGACGAACAGTTCGAGAAAGCCCGAGAGCATGGGGATAAAGGTGTCGCCCAGTCCCTGCAGGGCAGAGCGGTAGAGGAACAGGAGGTACAGGAACGGCAGTCCCATGCCCATGACCATCAGAAACCGGGAGGCATAGCGGAGAACCTGATCCACCACGGCCGGATCGTCTTTAAGGAACTGGAGCAGGATGTGCTCGCCAAAAACAAAGATGATGGTCATGATGAGGATACAGGCCGTGATGATGATGTAAAGGGATTTCCGGAAACCTTCCCGCACCCGGTCCATGTTGTTGGCACCGTAGTTCTGGGCAATGAAGGTGCCCGAGGCGGAGCTGACGGCAACACCGGCAATTTCAATGGGACCCTGAAGACGCCCGGCGGTGTTGTATCCGGCGGAAAACAGGTAGCCGAATCCGTTGACAACGGTCTGCAGGATAAGCCCGCCGATGGAGATGACGATGTTTCCGAGAACCAGCGGGGAGCAGGTGCGGATCAGTTTTCTCAGTACCGGCAGATCCGGAATCAGATCGCGCCGGGTGGGATGCAGGAGGGGCAGGTGTAAAATGGCGATAAAGCAGACCAGGCAGGAAACGCCCTGCGCAATGACCGTGGCCATGGCGGCACCCGCCACACCCAGGCGGAACACGCCGACGAAAATCAGGTCGAGAGCGGCATTGGTGAGGGTGGAAAAGATCATGGCGATCAGGGGAGTCCGGCTGTTGCCCACGGAACGCAGGAAGCCGCTCAGAAAATTGAGGGTCATGACCAGCGGTGTTCCGGCAAAGATGATGCGCAGATAGAGAATTTCCAGCTCAAATATTTCCTTCGGTGTCTGCATCAGGGTAACCACCGGGCGAAGGAGAAGCTGGGCACCGATTTCAATGAGCACCACACTGCCGGCCGCCACCAGAATGCTCTGTCCGACAGTTCGCTTCAGGGCTTCTTTCTTCCCGGATCCGAAATCCTGGGCGCCCTGAATGGAAAATCCCTGAGTCAGTCCGAGAGAAATGGAGAGAACCAGCCAGTCAAGCCAGCCGGAGGTGCTGACGGCGGAGAGAGCAGTAATTCCGTTGATCTGTCCGATGATATAGGAATCAACGAGGGAATAAAACTCCTGGAGAATGTTCCCGGCGAGAATGGGAAGCAGGAAAAGGAGAATCAGACGTGCGGGTTCTCCGTGGGTCATATCCCGTGTTTTCGTTTTCAGTTCACTCACCTCCGATGGGATGCGTACCGATGCTGCAGCGCCGGTGCGCCAGAATGGAGCAGCTGGAAATCGATCTGACAAAAGATCAGATCGGGGAATTTCAGGATGATATCCAGACTGATTGTATCGTATTCAGGTTTCTTGTCAAGGGTCAATCTCGGTTCTTTCGTGTCACGCGGGAGGACGGTTCTGATCTGATCGGCCCGGCAGCGGCCACAGGTCTGGTCAGGAAGGCAGACAAAGAAATGCAGGACAATGATCAGGGCCGGGGCCGCAAAGTGCAGCGTCCGGTTCATGGACAGCAGGGACCGGCACGGCCTGGTGCCCGGATTCCGGACAGGATGACCAGGCGGAGGGAAGGCGGGAACCATTAGAATTTCCACAAATGGGTCCGGTCCGGCATGGTAAGAAAAAGAATTTTTTGCAAAAAAACCGAATTAGAATTGCAAAAACAAGGAAGATTTGTTATTATTTTAAATAATTAAAGCAGGAAAAGCCCAAATTTATGCAAAATGCCTTTCAGAATTTATCCAAAAGCCGGACAAATGAGGGCCTGTCGGATTTCCAAAGGTGCAGCAGCTGGCCTGGCAGGAGTATCTGAAAAGAAACGGCGCCGAAAGAACAGGCTGCAGCTCGTAAAGGGGGCCGATGCGGCAGCATCGGTTTTGGCAAGAGTATCTGAAAAGAATCGGTGCCGAACGAACAGGTAGAGGTTTGTAAAGGGGAGGAATGCGTTTGCGGAGCGGATCCGGGCCATACATTGTATCGTTCATTCTGGGCGCGGCGCTGTTCGTTCTGACCGGAATGAAGGGTGTTTCTGATTTTTTCTTCTGTATCGGCAGCGGATTTCTGGTTGTGGGAATTGTCCGTCTTCTGTCCAATCTGCGAATGTTTGCCTCTGCAGGCTGGGGGTTCCGCTTTTTTAAGCGGCTGATTGTGGGCGAGGCAAGGACCGGCCGGACGGAGACGGAGGATTATGCCCGGTACAGAGAGCGCCAGGGAGGACATAGGGATGTGGGCATTTTGCTGGCCCTGGCCGCAGGACTGATAGGAATTGCTGCAGTGACAGCGTTTCTAATAAAAACCTGAGAGGGAAAAGGAGTGTTAAGGGAATGAAGAAAGTATTTATCCTGGCTCTTGCACTGATGCTGATGGTTTCCTGTCTGGCGGTTTCTGCCACAGCAGAAAAAGTCATCAGGACCTATCTGGCCAATGATACCGAGACCCTGAACGGACAGAATTCGGTTCAGAGCAACGTGAATACGCCTGCCACGTATTGTCAGGCAACGCTGTATCGGGCCGTGCCGGATGAGGACGGAAGGAACTTCCATTACATCGGCGAAATTGCCGCAGATCTGCCTCAGCAGGTGGATGCGGTGACCTGGCGCATCCCGCTTCGCAAGGAAGCCTGCTGGGCCAACGGTGAGCCGATCAATGCGGATACCATGATCTATTCCTACAAGATGGGTCTGGATCCGGTTCTCTCCAACCAGATGGCCGACTTCATCTCGGATCAGGATATTACCATCAAGAACGCCAAGGCGTACAGCCTGCAGACCAGTGATGCACCGGTTTCCTGGGATGATGTGGGCATCAAGAAGATCGATGACTACACCCTGGAGATTGTCACGGACGGCGAATTCAGCCAGACCAATGTCTGCTCGCATTTCACCACCCGTGCCGTCGTTCCGGTCTATGAGCCGCTCTACGAAAAAGGAATGGCCGCTGACCGTACCAGCACCACCTATGGTTCCACCAAGGACATGTGGATGTGCTCCGGCCCGTACAAGCTGGATTCCTGGGTATTCGGCAGCGTACAGACCTATGTCCGCAACGAGAATTACTGGCTGCCGGAACTGTTCCACTATGACCGCGTCGAGGTCCGCATTATCCCCGAGATGAATGCGCGCGTCGAGCTGTGGGAGAAGGGTGAACTGGATTATTTGGCGCCGGATGCCAACGTGATTGAGACCTATGTGGATGATCCGCGCACGGTTGAGTATTCCTCTGCCACCGTTTATCACATCGACCTCAACTGCAAGAACCCCAACAACCCGGTCTGCGGTTCGCTCAATTACCGGAAAGCCATGTATCATGCCATGAACCGTGAGGTCATTGCCCATGATCTGTTTGGCTATCAGCAGCCCAGCGGCGTCTATGTCAACGGCCAGGCGGGCATGTTCTCCGAGAGCGGCCTCACGTACCGCGAGAGCGAGCAGGGCAAGGCAGTCACCGACATGGTGAACAGCTGGGGCCCCTATGGATACAGTCCGGAACTGGCCCGGGAGTATCTGGCCAAGGCGTACGAGGAGTGCGGCCTCCCCGAGGATACCGTCCTGACGCTGTGCTTTGCCTATGATCCCTCCGAGGCGAACTGGAACGCCACCGCCCAGTATCTGCAGGAAGAACTGCCGGTCATCTTCGAGGGCAAGGTCAAAGTGGAATTTGACACCTATTCCGGCATTTCCACCACGGTGTACAAGCAGCAGCACGATACCTGGGACTTCTCCCCCAATGACTGGACCCGTGCCGCCAGCCGTACCTTCCCGTATGCCTGCTTCTACTACTATCTGAGCAGCTATGGCAGCCATCCGAACAACTACTTTGATGAGGAGTTCGAGGCACAGTATGCCGTGTGCGACAGCGAAGAAGTGAAGAGCGATTACAACCGCATGCTGGATGAGACGAAGAAGCTGGAGGAGATCTACCTTGAAAAGGTGATCCATATTCCGGTGGTTCAGGAAACCTATTATGAGATGTTTGCGGATAAGCTCGTTCTGCCGGTTGAAACGTATCTGCCCGGATTCGGCTGGGGTCTGCCTTTTGGTGATATCGTCGAGTAAGCAGAACAGAATTGCATAATCCAGTGGAGAATGGTATAATTTCTCTATGTCACGGGTGTATGCCGCTCACCGGCGGCATATACCTGTGTTTTGTATCCTGCAAAGCCGGCGGTATCCTCTGACGGACAGAAAACGGTCCGGCCGCTTTCTGCCCGTCAGAGGATACGGATAAGGATTAAGAAGTGGGTTTTAGAAGGAGACGTGAATGTTTAAATATATTTTGGGGCGCATTGGCGCAATGCTGCTGACGCTGTTTCTGGTGATGACCCTCTCTTTCTGGGTCATCCGCCTGATGCCGATGACTATCTTTGAGAATCCGGAGGTGTCACCGGAGGTGCAGCGGCGTCTTGAGGACCGGATGCATCTGCATGAGCCGATGATTGTCCAGTACTACTATTTCATCGAAGGAATTGTCACCAAGGGGGATTTCGGGACCTCGGTGAAGATCCGTCCGGGCCTGCAGGTC
Organism: Christensenella sp. UBA4263; assembly: GCA_002395225.1. Lineage (GTDB taxonomy): Bacteria > Bacillota > Clostridia > Christensenellales > Aristaeellaceae > Ventricola. Next base: position 5,090 of record DGWH01000127.1, on the reverse strand, counting down.
TTTGATATCATCAAGGAACGCATTCCCCCGACGATGCTGCTCAATTTCTTTTCCCTTCTGATTTCGATTCCGCTGGGCATCCTCTCCGGAACGGCGGCGGCCCTGAAGCGCAATACCTGGGTGGACAATGTCATTTCATTCCTGATCGTCATTTTCATCTCCGTGCCATCCTTTGTCTTTGCCTCCCTGATGCAGTACGTGTTTGCGTTTATGTGGCCGGTGTTTCCGACCCTGTATAATGCGCAGGCACCCAATGTCTGGGCGGCATTCCACTCCATGATTCTGCCCATTATTGCCCTGTCCCTGAATCCCATTGCCACCATTGCCCGGTATCTGCGGGGCGAGCTGATTGAAACCCTGTCCTCGGAATACATGCTGCTGGCCAGGACGAAAGGCCTGACGCAGCAGGAGGCGACCTGGAGGCATGCGTTCCGTAATTCACTGGTGCCCATTGCCAATACCATTATTCCGCTGATTACCGGCATTATGGGCGGGTCCCTGGTCATTGAGAAGATCTTTGCGGTTCCCGGTACGGGCGGCCTGCTGGTGGATTCCATCCTGGGCGGAGATCATTTCCTGACGGTCGCACTGCTCATTTTCTATTCGCTCATTTCTCTGGTGACCATCTTTGTGGTGGACGTTTCCTACGGAATCATTGATCCGAGGATCAGAATAGGAGGGGGAAAATGACCGTATATGACCGTGATCATCTGCCGGAGGAACTGCAGAATCTGCCGGAATCCGGCTTTGAACCGGCAAACAATGAATGGAATGTGGATGAGCGGTTCAAGACGGAACCCATCGGGTTTTACAAGGACGCGATGCGCCGGCTCTTCCACAACCGCCTCTCCGTCATTTCCCTGTGTGCCATTGTGATCATCATCATTCTGTCCATTGCCGTGCCGAACCTGACCGGCTATGGCTATACCCAGCAGAATGTGAAGCAGAAGAATCTGCCCTCCAAAATTCCGGGACTTGAGGGACTGGGCATCTTTGATGGGACCCGTGTGCTGACCAATATCAAGAAATCCTCCATCAGCGATCCCAAGCGCTACCCGGAAGGGAGCGTCCTGGAGGTCCTGCGGGAATATAAGGCGGGACGTCAGGACGTGGTGGATGTCAAGGTGGACTATTACCTCTACTGCGGCGTGCCGGAAGGGGAGTACCACTGGATGGGCACGGACTACCTGGGCCGGGATATCATGACGCGCCTGTTCAAGGGCACCCGTATTTCGCTGATGATTGCCGCCCTGTCCGTGCTGACCAACCTGGTCATCGGCATCATTTACGGCTCCATTGCCGGTTATTACGGCGGCCGCGTCGACATGGTCATGACCCATCTGGCTGAGGTGCTGGACGGTCTGCCGTACATCGTGGTCACCATTCTGTTCATGCTGTGGCTGGGCTCGGGCATGCTGAGCATTATCCTGGCCCTGACGGTGACCGGCTGGATCGGCACGGCCCGTCTGACCCGCGCGCAGTTTTACCGGTACAAGCACCGGGAATATGTGCTGGCGGCCAGAACCCTGGGCGTGCCGGATCGGAAACTCATTTTCCGTCACATTCTGCCCAACACGGTGGGCCCGCTGATTACCAGGGCCATGATTGCGGTCCCCGGTGCGATTTTCTCGGAAAGCTTCCTGGCCTATATCGGCCTTGGCATCAAGCCGCCGGAACCCTCCATCGGCATTCTGCTCTCGGAGGGACAGAAGCTGCTGCTTCAGTATCCGAACCAGACCTTTTTCCCGGCACTGCTCATTTCCATTCTGATGATTGCCTTTAATATGCTGTCAAACGGCCTCAGGGACGCGATGGATCCCAGCCGGAGAGGGGAGGATTAAGCCATGCGTGAACAGACCTCTATCCCCGGGACTGGTCAGAAACAGGAATGTGTTTTAAGCGTCAGGGACCTCAGTGTGTCGTTCCGCTCCTACGGCGGAACCGTCCGCGCGGTGCGCGGCGTGAGCTTTGATCTCCACCGCGGGGAAACACTGGCCATCGTGGGGGAATCCGGCTCCGGCAAATCCGTGTCCATCAAGACCATCATGGGCATTCTGCCCAGCAATGCGGAACTGGACGGCGGGGAAATCCTGTATGACGGGATGGACCTGACCAAAGTGGATGAGGCCCGCATGCATGAGATCCGTGGACACCGGATCGGCCTCGTCTTCCAGGACCCGCTTTCTGCCCTGAATCCCATCATGAAAGTGGGAAAGCAGATCATGGAAGTGCTGGAAAAACGCGGCATTGACCGGAAAACAGCCCGTGAACGGGCCCTTTCCCTGATGCAGGACGTGGGCATTCCGGAGGCGGAAAAGCGGATTGAACAGTATCCCTTCCAGTTCTCCGGCGGCATGCGCCAGCGCATTGTCATCGCCATCGCCCTGGCCGGGGATCCCGAAATCCTCATCTGTGATGAGCCGACCACGGCATTGGATGTGACGGTTCAGGCCAAGATTCTGGAGCTGATCAATGAGATCAAGGAAAAGCGGCATCTGTCCGTGCTCTTTATCACCCATGATCTGGGCGTCGTCGCCCAGATGGCGGACCGGATTGCGGTGATGTACGCCGGACGGATTGTGGAGACGGGCACGGCAGAGGAAATCTTCTTTGATCCCCGTCATCCCTATACCTGGGCCCTGCTGGGTTCCATGCCGGATCTTGAAACCTATGAGCGGCTGGAGCCCATTCCGGGGACACCGCCTAACATGATCTATCCACCCAAAGGAGATGCGTTTGCTGCCCGCAACCGTTATGCGCTGAAGATTGATTTTGAGCGGGAACCGCCCATGTTCCGCATCACGGACACGCATATGGCAGCAACTTGGCTTCTCCATCCCAAGGCACCCCATGTGGAGATGCCTGCAGGTCTCGCACACCGGATCGCCCGAATGAAGGAGGCGGCCAGACATGTCTGATTCCAGAAATATTCTTGAGGTAGAACATCTCTGCCAGTACTTTACCTCCGGTTTCAGGGGAAACCGGATGACCGTCCGGGCGGTGGATGATGTCAGTTTTTCTGTCCGCGCGGCGGAGACCTTCGGACTGGTGGGGGAAAGCGGGTGCGGAAAGACCACCACGGGCCGGAGCATCATCCGTCTCTACAATCCCACCAGCGGCACGGTTCGCTTTGACGGCCGCGTGATTTCCGGAAAAATGAATAGGGAACTTTCCTCCTATCTCTCCTCCAATATGGCCATGATTTTCCAGGATCCCATTGAGTCGCTGAATCCCCGGATGACCATTGAGGAAATCATCGGGGAGGGCCTGATGCTCCGCGGCATGACCCGGGCAAGGGTGCATGAGGCCGTGGTGGACATGCTGCACAAGGTGGGCCTCACCGAGGAACATGCCACCCGGTATCCGCATGAGTTTTCCGGCGGACAGCGGCAGCGGATCGGCATAGCCAGGGCGATGATTCTGAAACCCCGGCTGATTATCGCGGATGAGCCGGTTTCGGCCCTGGATGTGTCCATTCAGGCACAGGTGATTAATCTGCTGGATGATCTCCAGAAGGAAATGGGGCTGACGATTCTCTTTATTGCCCACAATCTCTCTGTCGTCAAGTATTTTTCCGACCGCATCGGGGTCATGTACTTTGGAAAGATGGTGGAAATCGCACCATCCAAAGAACTGTATGAGCGCCCGCTCCATCCGTATACCCGTGCGCTGCTTTCCGCCATTCCGCAGCCGAATCCGCTGACGGAGCGGCATCGCCGGCGCATTGACTATGTGCCGGAACGGGACCATGACTACTCAAAGGAAAAGCCGGAAATGCGGGAGGTTTTCCCGGAGCACTTTGTCTATTGTTCGTCCTCCGAATACCAGCACTATCAGTCGGAATTCGGGAAATCCTGATGACCAAGACCGACCGTGAGTCGGTCTTTTTCTGTCTGTGCGTTCCGGAATGGACAATTGAGGAAGAGTGATGTATGATTACGCCGTCCTCAAATGAAGGAACGGTTGAACAGTCACGTTTGACAGGGAGAATAACAATGAGCGAAATTACCTCGGCTGTACAGATTGTGCTGCCGCAGCACTGCAACGGTTATCTGAAACCCCGTCTGTTTGGCGGGCAGATCATGGCCTGGATCGACATTGTCGGGGCAGTGGCGGCAAGGCGATATACTCACTGTGCCGTGACGACGGTCTGTGTGGATCATCTGAACTTTATCGGGCCGGCGTATCTGAATGATACGGTGGTCCAGGAGGCGGTGGTGACGTGGACCGGACGCACCTCCCTTGAGGTGCGTGTGGACAGTTTTGTGGAAGCACTGAACGGAGAGCGGAAAGCGATTAACCGGACCTATCTGGTGTATGTGGCGATCGATGACCAGGACCGGCCGGTTCCGGTTCCGCCCTTTGTCCCCCTGACCGAGGAGGAAAGAATGGAATATGAGGCTGCCCTGCAGCGCCGGGAGCAGCGTCTTGCCAGAGGCGTATAACGGCCATGGATAAATGAGGTGTTGATATGGCAAATATCTTTGATTACCTGACGTGGCGCGGGGATGTCCCCATGTCACTGGATCCGTTTAATGAGGTGGACAATCTGGTTTTGTCACAGCTGGCCTATACGGATTTTTCCGGAATTGTTCCGCAGGACTGGAGCCGGATTTCCCTGCGGGAGGCGGCAGAGGCATTCTTCAGCACGCATTCCCGAAAAGAGATTGAGGAGGACAAGGCATTTACAGCCAAAGCCCCCTTCCTGATGGATGAGATGATTAAAGGAGCCCGCTTTTGCGACGTATTGCTCAGCCGGTATGTCGATGAGATCGACCCGGAGCGGGGAATTCAGCTGTCGGCACTGACGTACGATCTGCCGGACAAAACGAGATACATTGCCTTCCGGGGAACAGATGGAACCGTTGTGGGCTGGAAAGAGGATTTCAATTTCAGTTACCAGACGGAAACAGAGGGACAGAGCCGAGCAGTAAAATATCTGAATGCGGCAGGAGCGGATTTCCGGGTTCCCCTTCGGGTCGGCGGGCATTCCAAGGGCGGAAATCTGGCGATGTTTGCGGCCACATTCTGTGAACCGGATGTCAAGGAACGCATTCTTGAGGTTTACTCCAATGATGGGCCCGGTTTCC
>DGWH01000070.1 GCA_002395225.1 Christensenella sp. UBA4263 | reverse complement strand
ATCAGGGAAATTCATAAAATGATCCCCTGTCAGAAGCTGAATCCTGATGGCACTCATTCAATCATCCGGATATAACAGACTCCCTTTTCAGTAATGCTCCGTGAATATCATACTCCGGCTCTATTTTCATAGCGTCAAGCACATACTCCCTGGTAACGTCGAACGTTTTCATTACAGCCGCGATAATAGCATCATCCGAATACCCATCATATCTCAATGCCTTTATCGCTCCAATAACCATCATCATCTTGTATTTATTTTGTATCGACTCGAACATATCTACCTGATTCTCCTTATGTTGTCAGCTGCCTGAAGAGAGCAGCTCACAGACAAAAGTATACGCAAAGAATGATTATTGCTCTGTCTATGCTGCCTCTGTTTTCATAAGGTCAAGCACATACTCCCTGGTAACGCCGAACAGTTCCATCGCATCCGCGATAATAACATCATCAGATTTCCCTTCTTTTCTAAATGCCTTTATCGCTCCAATAACCATCATCTTCGTGTTATGATCTTGTATCGACTTGAACATATCCGCCCGATCCTCCTCATGTTGTCAGTTGCCTGAACAGCGTATCTCACAGGCAGAAATATACGCAAAGAATGATGATTGCTCTGTCTATGCTGCCTCTGTCTTCATTAGCTCAAGCACATACTCTCTGGTAACGTCGAACGATTTCATCACTTTCGCGATAATAACATCATCCGAATTCCCTTCATCTCTAAATCCCTTTATCGCTCCAATAACCATCATCTTCTTGTTATAATTTTGTATCGACTCGAACATATCTACCTGATTCTCCTTATGTTGTCAGCTATCTGAAGAGAGCTGCCCACGGACAAAAGTATACGCAAAGAATGATTATTGATCTGTCTATGCTGCCTCTGTTTTCATAAGGTCAAGCACATACTCCCTGGTAACGCCGTACAATCTCATCACTCTTACCAGGATATCATCGTCTGCCACTCCAAGATCTCGCATGCCATTTATCGCGCCAATAACCATCATCATCTTGTATTTATTTTGTATCGACTCGAACATATCTACCTGATCCTCCTCATGTTGTCAGCTGCCTGAACAGCGCATCTCACAGGCAGAAATATACGCAAAGAATGATTATTGCTCTGTCTATGCCGCCTCTGTTTTCATAAGCTCAAGCACATACTCCCTGGTAACATCGAACATTTCCATCGCATCCGCGATAATAACATCATCAGAATCCCCACGTTTTCTCCCGTGCTTTATCGCCCCAATAATCATCATCTTCGTGTTATGATCTTGTATCGACTTGAACATATCTACCTGATCCTCCTTTTCGTTTAATCCAAGTTTTAAATTTGCCACCGCATTCAGGAATTCGACTGTCTTCCTGTCAATCCGCTCATACGTCAATTCTTTTAAAACTTCGTAAGCACCGACTTTCTCATACTTTAACGCTTTCAAGACCAGTCCAACATCTGTCTTAAACTTATCAAAGTCACTGTCGGGTATTCTGTACGGAGCAATCAGATTGATCGGACAGTTCGGGACAAACTTCAGCAGCCTTTTATCCTTCACATCCAGCATGCCGTAAAGATCCTCCGGTCCATCCCAATCATCACCTGACAGAAGAACTGTTACCGTAATGATAGGGATGAGTTTGTCTCCATTACGGAAGCCTGACAGGAATTCGGCGCTGGTCAGTTTAATCTTCCCGGTCTTATTATCCTCTTGTGAATCGTTTTTCTCATCCTTTTTCTGATAGGATTTTTTGGCTTCCTCCACCTGGTTGGCATAGCCAATCATGTCATAAAGGCCTTTCTTCACCGGCATGGCATAGTTTGTTGTCCCCTGGAGCTCCGCCCCAAGCATCACATATGCAGCCGTTTCATCCATATAGGCGCCCCAGAGTCTCAACAGATCCCGATATTTCTCGACCCGCACCTTCGCTCCGTTGCCATACGGGGTAACTATCAGATCGGTATCCAGTTCTGTCAGCTTCTTTGGATCAATAACAGGTGTGCCACCATACAGCAGATAGTTGAACAGATCAGCAAAGTATTTGACATTGGAAAAATATTTCTTTCCTTCTACATCGATCACTCCCATATGTTCTCCCCCTGTTCCTCTGCTTGTATTCTCACACTACCTCTGAAACCTCTGCAAAATCGTCTAACAGCCCTCATAAATTATAGCAAACCCCCATCCGATTTTCAACGAAAGCAGATAAACTTTTCACAACCAGGAAACTGAAAAGCGGAAGTGAAAGAAAAGTGGAAGGGAATCGGGAAACTGGCAAGAATCCCTGCTGCGTCTGCACAAAAGCAAACAGTCGCACCACCATTTTCACCGGAGCATCTGCCTGCCATACACTCAATTTCTGACCTCACTGGTCTCAGCGGCCTTGTACGCCTCTTCAACCTTCTCATCATCATTCTCCTGGCCAGACATGACGTAATCCGGTCATTTCTAACTGCATCTATCCGGCCTTCATGATCAGAAGCCGACTCCGATTCAACTAAAAAAGCAGGCCTGCAGTCCGGTCACAAGCCGAACTGCAGGCCCTTTATATCAGAAACCTCCGAGACCTCTGTGTCCATACACTTTACACTGGTTCAACGCTGTTTCCAGGGAATGAAACTCGGAATCCGTCAGTTCTACATGAGATGCCTCCAGGTTTTCAATTATCCGTTCCCTGTTCTTGCTTCCCGGAATCGGTACGACATTCGGGTATTTGTGCAGCATCCAGCTGAGGGAAATCTGTGCAGGCGTGGCATTTTTCATCTCTGCGTACTGTTTCAGCAGGTCAACAATGGGCTGATTCCCTGCAATGTTCGCCCTGCTGAGCTGAGGTACCCAGTTGCGCACGTCATCATAGGACTCAAATTTCGTCTGCGGAGTGATTTTCCCGGACAGCAGGCCGCTGGCAATCGGCGAAAAAGGGGCGAAACCAATACGGTGCTCCATGCAGTATGGGATGATCCTTGCCTCACTGTCCCGTTCCACCATGGAGTAGATGTTCTGAATGGCGCTGAGCGGCGTAACCCGCTGTGCCCGGTCGATTACCTCTACATCCACCTGACTGAGCCCCCATCCACGGATCAGCCCCTCATCAATGAGATGTCCCATGGCTTCGGCAACTTTTTCCACCGGCACACCGCCCATGCGATGCAGGTAATACAAATCCACGTAGTCTGTCTGCAGGCGCTGCATGGATGCCTCCAGATGCCTTCTGAGGACTGTCTCCACACTGCCCCCGAAACCGACATTCAGAAACAGTTTCGTGGCAATCACAGCCTGAGGCCGCACTTCTTTCAGTGCTTTCCCAACAATGCGTTCATTGTGGCCGATACCGCTGAGACCCGGACTGTACACCTCTGCCGTGTCAAAAAAGGTGCATCCGTGCCGGAAAGCGTTCCGGATTGCTTCAATGCTGTACGACTCATCCGGGATCTGCCCGTATCCATGGGAAAAGGCCATACAGCCCATTCCAATTTCAGAGACCTCAATGTCCCGCAGCATTCTCTTCTTCATGGCAAATTCTCCGTACGCTCTGTTTATTCCGCCTCATAGGCAGGCTGCCATGCCGCAAACCCTGACAGCGCCTCATCGGTACGGATGTAGTACCGCACACCCTTATTCAGTTTTGCAATTTCATTCATCTCAGCATCGGTCAGGGTAAAGTCCAGAATGTCCAGATTATCCCTGATATGAGCCACATTTCTGCTGCCGGGGATGACCACAAAGCCCATCTGGGTGTGCCAGCGAAGGATCACCTGAGCAGGACTTTTCCCATACTTTTTGCCCAGTTCACGGAAGACCGGTTCCTCAATCAGGGCTTTGTCGCCATGTCCAAGGGGATACCAGCTCATAAGGCGGATGTCATACCTGTCAAGCGTCTTGCGCAGTTCATCCTGTGCAAAATACGGATGTGCCTCCACCTGAATAAACTGTGGAATCACCTCCCATTTGGTTTCCAGTTCCGCGATGTATTTCCCTTCAAAGTTGGAGATCCCGATGGCTTTCGCCTTGCCATCCCGGTAAGCCTTTTCCAGCTGCCGGTAACCGGCCATCCAGTTTCCTGCCGGCTGATGGATATACAGAAGGTCCACATAATCCACTCCCAGCCGGGCCAGGGTTTCCTCCACCGCATTCGGATTTTCATATTCAGAGGGCCAGAGCTTGGTGGACAGGAAGATTTCCTCCCGCTTTACACCGCTTTCCCGCATTCCGCGCCCCACTGCCCGTTCGTTCACATAGGCATTGGCGGTATCGATCAGGCGATAACCCATTTTCAGTGCTTCCCGTACGCTGTTCTGCGCATCTGCCGGAGAAAGCATAAAGGTGCCAATCCCCACCACCGGGCAGGATAATCCGTTGTTCAGCTTAATCGTTTCCATGTATTGTTCCTCTCTTTCCATGCAAAAACCGGTCTTTGGTCATTCGCTCAGGCAACCTGTCTGAGGCCTGAATCCAGCGCTCTGCCGCTGTGCGGCAGGGCATGTATACGCCTCGTTTTGGATCTTTTGCCTGAGCCGCTTTGTCTGCAGCCGGAATTTGAACACACTGCCGCTGCGCGGCAGGGCCCGTTTTAATTGTGTGCAACCCACTGTCCATTAATCTTCGTGAAATGTGCCCGCACCGGCAGCGTCCAGCTGCCAGATGAGCCGTAGACTTTCGCTTTCAGGGTAACTGAGGCGCTCAGCGCAGCCTCATCCCCGTCCACGGTAATCTCGGGGTTCTGAATGTCATAGGCATAATAGTTCAGTGTGCCATCTGCAATCTCACCGAAGAATTCCGCTTTGGTCTGCTTTTTGCCGGACATATGGGTAAAGGTTGTCCCTTCCAGATACAGCCGGTCCAGTGTGCCAATGTCCTTATCAATCATGGCCTGCTGTATCGCCTTATATGTCGCCAGAACCTCACTTGCGGCATCAGTCCGTACCCGTTTCATTTGCATCCCCTCCAGCCATGGCTCAATCTGTGCCCTCATTCCCTCCGGATCCTCCTGGGCCATCTTTCCCCGGACGGCCAGTCCCTGCAGCACCGTGCTGTCCGGCAGCACCTGTTCCAGCACCTGCTGCGTACCGGACTGTCCGCTGCCCTCGTGGGTATTGAACGGAATCACCGTCTTTCCGGACAGATCGTACCCTTCAATGAAGGACAAAATCGCCTGAGGCATCCGGCCGTGCCAGATGGGATAGCCAATGAAGACGACATCGTAGTCCGCCATATTTTCCACTTTCGCGGCCAGTTCCGGGCGTGCATCCGTGTCTATCTCCTCCTGCGCCACCTGCAGCATGGATGCATAGTCCTCCGGATACGGCGTCACCGTCTGAATCTCAAACAGATCACCGCCGCTGATTTCGGCAATCACGGCGGCCATCATGGCAGTGTTGCCCTTTTCAATATAACCGGCATAGGCTGCACTGGCGGAGCCTTCCCGGGCAACACCCACATTGTAGTTTTCCCCTGCCCGGGAAAGATAGGCAACCAATATCCGCGGAGCTGCCGTTTCCGCCGCGGCAGAGGCGAGCAGCAGTGTCAGCAGCAGCATTCCCGCAATGAGCTTTTTCATGTTTAACCTTCCATTTCACTCCAGGACAAGTCCGTTTTTATCGTCCAAGCTTATACTGACCGGTTCGAATCGCAGCAATGGTGCCGCCGTCAATCAGCAGGTCGGTGCCGGTGATGAAGCCGGCATGCTCGCCCAGCAGGAACGCACCCGCTTCGGCAATTTCATCCGATGTGCCGGTCCGTTCCGCCGCTGAGGCATCTATCATCCTCTGATATCCCTCGCCTGCCGCATTAAATTCATCATAGGCCAGCGGCGTCACGATTACGCCGGGACTCAGGGTATTGATGCGCGCCCGGCGGGCCTTCCAAGTGGTAGCGGCCGCTTTCATGGCCTGCAGATGATTCACCCGTTTGGCGATCATGTACGCCCAGCCGGAATTCTGCATGGCCGTTTCCCGGATAAACGGAAGATCCATCAGGTCCTGCGTCGGCGTATTCAGGATCTCCTGCTCGGTTTCATGGGGAATGTTGTACATGTATCCGGTCTGGCTCGAAATGATCAGGCCGGCACCGCTAGGCGCCATAACCTCCCCAAAGGCATCCACGGCATACCCTGTGCCCACCATATCCAGTTTGAGGATATGTTCCGGTTTTGCCTGATTCGGCGATGCGCCTGCCGTATCAATGAAAAACATTACCGGCCCCAGGGACGCCGCCTTCCGGGCAAAGGCTTCGACACTTTCCCTTTCCAGCGCATTGACGATCATGGTTTCCACATCATAGCCGCTGTACTCAAAATCATGGGACACTTTTTCAAGATTCTTCTCACTGATGTCCCCCAGCAGGATCTTTTTCCCCGCGGCAATCCGCCGCACGATGGCAGTTCCCATGCTGCCCGCGCCCAGCAGGGCAATGACGGGCTTGTTTTCGTTGCGATCAAAAATCATGACGGTTTCTCCTCATTTTACAGGTCTTTGCAGAATCTGCGTTTAGTGTTTCTCACGAAGAAGCTTTAAGGACGATTCACACCAGGCTTTCACCTGCTTCTCGGAATTGGCCGCGCTGCCGCCATGGATACTGAGACCTGGCAGCACCGCTGCGCCTGGGCAGGAATTCTTTATATCCTGTACGCTCACACCCAGACCGCTGCCCTCGTTGGTGCAGAAAGGCACGATTGTTTTGCCCGTCCAGTCAAAGGCATCCAGCACCGTGAACATGAACATCGGCATTGTCCCCCACCAGTTGGGATAGCCAATGAAGATAGTGTCATAGTCCTCCAGATTTTCCGGCATCCTCTTCACAGCAGGGCGCTCACCCGCACGTTGCTCCGCCTGCGCTTCCTTGATGCAGGTCATGTAAGACGCGGAATAATTCCTGACCGGCTCCACCTCAAACAGATCACCGCCCACCGCCTTCTGAATGAATTCCGCCACGCGTTCGGTGTTTCCTTTTGAAATCGTCTGGATGCTGCCGTTCACATAGTTTTCACCCTTGCGGGAATAGTACAGAATCAGGTTTGCCATTGTTTTTTCCTCCTCAGTCTTTACCACCGATACTCATCCCCGGCGAATCGATGCTTCGCATCGAAGCCCTTTTTCACTGCTCGCAGCCGGGTCTTTCGGCACCTGCACTTACCAGTGCTCATCCCCGGCAAATCGATGCTTCGCATCGAGCCCTTTCAGGCAACTCGGGTTGCTTTATTCTTGTGACACGATTATAATGAACGGGTAAAGCTGAAACAATGGTCACTTTTCCAAAAAAGACCCCTTATGTCACCCTTTTGCGAAAATGGTTGCATAAAGTTTGGAGGACCGGATGAAACTGACAGGAACAGAAGATCTGCGGGTGCAGAAAACCATCTCGGCAATCCGCACGGCCTTTGAGCAGATGATTCTCGAAATGGACTATCCCGAGATGACCGTAAAGGAGCTGTGCGAACGGGCGCGGATCAACAAGAAAACCTTCTACCGCTACTATCCCACCATGGATGACCTCCTGCTGGAGGTACAGATGGAGATCTCCTCCGAATACATTGACATGATCTCCCATTACCATCTGCCGGAGGAGCTGGACAAGGTAAACGAAGCGTTCTTTCGCTATTCCATCGGTAAAGGTGAAATGTACGAGAAAATCACCTGTGCCTCAGGCTATCTGACGATCCGGAACAGGATGATCGACCGGGTCAATGCCGCCACCTGGCAAAAGAGTGCCTGGTTCAACAACATCCCCGAATGGCAGCAGCATATCCTGATCGTCTATGTTCAGTACACGATCGTGGAGATCTACAAGCAGTGGGTAAAGGACGGAAAAAAGACCTCCGTAGAGGAGGTCATCGAGCTGAGCAATCAGCTGATTTGCAAGGGCTTCAATCCGCTCGCCCCCGTATGGGGCTGGCGGAGCTGAGAATCGTCGGCGCCGGTGCGTCCGGTTAAATCAGCGGGCCGTATTTGGAGGTATCCCGTACTGCACTGATCCGATCCATCATAGGGGGCTCTTCGGAGGTAAGCCGCAGTAAGGCTTTATCAAAACGTCCCTGCTTATTAAAGCGCTCTTCCCGGTTCTTCATTGCCTGTTCGACATTCATGATGGGATGTACCATTTCATCAAATCCCCGTAAAAACAGAAATCTGGCAACTTCCTCGCTGCTGACGGCACACGTTGTATCTTTGGCCAGAATTTCAAGTGCCATACGGTCCGAACTGTAAACCAGGGATTTGATATAGAAATTCTTAAAGATGGGAATCATTCGTCCCGGCAGCGTCAGCACCTGGAACAGAATGTTGTTATAGCCCATATAAATGTTCCCCATCTTGGTTGCCAGCCTGAAACGAAGGTTCGGCAGCCGTTCATCTACTTTCCTCTCCAGATTCAGGAAGGTGGAAAGAACCATGTATTTTTTCCCATAGGTAACAACATTTCCAATCGTCACGCGCTCACCGTGATCCGAAAAAAATAACACCGGCAGCTTCTTCATTCCCAGGATATTCGCATACTGTTCCATGATTTTCTTCGGTTCATCCGAGATAAGATCACTGCAGGTCAGGTCCTCACTGTCGGCTCTGTTTTGCTCATTGAATAAAGCCAGCCAGTAGCGGACATAGATAATCACGTAAATGATAAGAACACCCCAGGCACCGCTCTTTACCAGAACAATGGCTGAAGGTTCATCTATATCCAGATATTCAGCCAGTTGAGACGCAAATAAAGTTTGTTCAGCTTCCGTCCTGCCGCTGAATGCAATAATCCAGATAAGGAACACAAGAATTCCTACGGTCAGAAGGATGGACAGGATTGACAGGATGCGCTCCGCGGGATGCCTGGCGCGGCGGGCCATTTCCTCTGCCTCTGATCTGGTTACGGGGGTACTTTGTTGATTCTGCATGTTCGGCTCCTTCCGGTGTTATGCGTTCGCTCCGTTCTCTCCCGGCATATCACTCAATTTCATTCAGAACGGGTTGTTCTCTTGCATTGTATCAAATGTCGGACGCATTCTCAACCATAATTTAGTTGATTTCCACAAGAAAAGCAGCCAATAATCAGACAGGAACCGCCCCGATGAATGGCCGGTTTCCCCGGAATCCGGCTCTATTCTTTTAAACGCGAACCTCCGTATAATCCCATCATCGGCCCGGCGGCAGTTGTTTTTTGTTCGGCTGCATGCTATCATTTTCTGACAGAGCGCTCAGGATAACTCATGATTTGTCCGGCATCCCGCAGAAAGAAAACAGGTACAAGGACCACCACCGAAAAGGCCGGGCTGCGGTTCATTAAGAAGTGGGCCTGCCGCACAGCGGCAGTTTGTCAAATATGAGCACCGGAAATGCCACGGTGCCGAAGGACCGGGCTGCGGTTCATTGAGAAGAGGGCCTGCCGCCACAGCGGCAGTTTGTCAAGTATGAGCACCGGAAATGCCACGGCGCCGAAGACTTAGTCACTGCTAAAAGGAGGATCTGACACCAACAATGAAAAAGCACAAGTGGAGCAAGGATGACCAACAGTTAATTCTTCTTTCCCTCCCCACCGTCATCTGGTTTGTGCTGTTCTGCTACCTGCCCATGTTCGGGCTGATTATCGCCTTTAAGCACTATCAGGTAGCTCCGGGGAAAGGCTTTCTGTACAGCCTTTTCTTCAACAGCCAATGGAACGGCTTTGAAAATTTCCGCTTTCTGTTTGCCAACAACCGGGATATTACCATCGCCATGTTCCGAAATACCATCGGGTATAATCTGCTGTTCATCCTGCTGGACATCCTGGTTCCGGTTTCCCTGGCCGTGATGATGCGAAACCTGCGTTCCCGGATGCTGGCCAAAGTCGCACAGACCGCCATGTTTCTCCCTCATTTCCTGAGCTGGATTGTGGTCGGCTACTTCGTCTTCGCCTTCCTTTCCACCGATCACGGCCTCATCAACCGGTTCCTGACCGCACTGGGCGCCGCGCCGGTCAGCTGGTATCAGAGTGAGGCGGCCGGATACTGGCCCTGGTTCCTGATCGGTCTTCACCTCTGGAAAACCATCGGGTACAGTATGGTCATCTATCTCTCCTCCATCAACGGAATCGATACGGAAATGTACGAAGCCGCCATGATCGACGGCGCCGGAAAATGGCAGCAGACCCGGCATATTACCCTGCCGATGCTCAAGCCCGTCATCGTCATGATGTTCATTCTGGCTGCCGGCAAAATCTTCAATTCCGACTTTGGTCTGTTCTACCGGACCACCCGAAATTCCAGTTCCCTGACCAGCGTCTATATGACACTGGATGTCTATGTTTACAATTCCATTTTTAACAATTCCCGTCCGGTTTTCGGCTATATTTCGGCTGCCGGTGCCCTTCAGTCCGTCCTCGGCCTCGTCATGATGCTGCTGGCCAACGGTGTTGTGCGCAAGCTGGACCGGGACAACGCCCTGTTCTGAGATAAGAACGGATTGGAGGTAAGAATCTTGTCCGCAAAGAAAGATGATCTTCATTCGGAACTGCCCAGCGGTCTGCGGCGATTCAATGCACTGCGCCCGGGCATCAACCTGCTGTACAGCATTATCTTCATTCTGCTGTCCGTTCTGTGCGTGGTTCCGGTGATCTTTGTCATTATTATTTCCTTCACTTCCCAGAGTTCCATCGCCCGGGTCGGCTATTCCTTTGTCCCGGCAGAATGGTCGGCCGAGGCATACCGGTATATCTGGCACCTGCGGGATTTCAACGGGTTCCCCACGGTGCTGCGTTCCATGCTGAATTCGCTGAGCATTACCATTGTCGGAACGCTGCTGGGCCTTATGCTGATTTCCTCCATGGGCTATGTCCTGTCCCGGCCGTTTTTCCGTCTGAAGAAATTCTACACGGTTTTCGTGTTTATCCCCATGATTTTCAACGGCGGTCTGTTGGCCACCTATGTGGTCAATGCCCAGCTTCTGCACCTGAAGAATTCCTACTTCGCCATCATCCTGCCCCTGGCCTGTTCCACGTTTTACATCATGATTATGGCCACCTTTTTCCGGATTTCCATTCCGGAGGGCATCGTGGAATCCGGGAAAATTGACGGCGCCGGGCAGCTGCGGATCTTCCTGCAGCTGGTTCTGCCCATTTCACTGCCCTCTCTGGCAACCATTGCGCTCTTTCTTTCCTTTGGATACTGGAATGACTGGTATCAGGCCAGTCTGTATCTGGAGAGCCACCGGCATGAGCTCTTTCCGCTGCAGTACGTGCTGATTAACATCGAAAAGAACATCCAGTTCCTGGCCAACAGCGACATGGTCGCCTCCACCCAGAGCGGGGAACTGCCCACGGAAACCATGCGCATGGCCATCGTGGTCATTACCGTGGTGCCCATCATGTTTTCCTATCCGTTTTTCCAGCGGTACTTTGTATCCGGCCTGACCGTGGGCGCTATAAAGGGGTGAGTAAAGAGGATGAAACGAATCTGTATTTTGCTTTGTCTCCTGTTCACACTGGCCGGCATTTGTCCGGCCTCAGGTGATACAAAGCCGGTTCACCTGACCTGGTGGATTATGACCAGCAGCGAGGCACCGGTGGACTGGCCGGAGGTGGAACGGGCCCTGAATGCCTATTCAGCGGAAAAGATCGGTGTCACCTGTACATTCAAGTATTATGACACCAATCAGCTGGCACTGGTCTCCCAGACCGGCGAGTATTTTGATATCGCCTTTACCAGTGATTACTGGAATGATTATGCCTCCAATGTCCAGGCCGGGATGTTCCGGGACCTCACCGGGGACCTCAGTCTTTACCCGGCTCTGCGGGACTCGGTTCTGGATGAGGCGTGGGAGGCCGTGAAGATTCAGGATAAAATCTATGCGATTCCCCACATGAAGGACATCGCGTATGAAGTGTTCTGGATTCTGGATGAAAACTACTTCTATCATGAAAAAGGTTTCCCGAAAGCGACCGACATTCCCTTTGAGGAAATCGAGCCCTATCTGGAGGCATACAAACAGGATCACCCGCACGACTATCCCCTGCGGCTTGCCAACGGCGGTCTCACTTCCTGGCGGATGGCACTGGCCGACTGGCTGGTCTTTGATGCCCTCATCGGGCTTGACTGGGAGGCCCAGGGAACGGACCAGGTCTATACCGTCAAAAGCGCACTGGAGATTCCGGCCTTTACGAACCGTCTTCGCAAGATGCACGAATGGTACCTGAAAGGGTATATCAATCCGGACGCGGCCGTCACCGAGTCCATGCCCCGCAGCCAGGGCGGCGTTGTCCAGAGCGGCCAGGGCTGGTTCGGCGCCGAAACCATCTGGGCAAACGCGATCCAAAAGCCGGTCCATATTGCCCGTTATGACGGACCCTATATCAGCACTTCCTCCGTACGGGGAGCCATGACCGCTGTCAGCAGCTTTACGCCACACTGGCGGGAGGCCCTGGCCCTGATCCAGCTGATGAATACCGATCCCTGGTATCGTGAAACCGCCCGTTACGGCATAGAGGGGAAACACTATGTACGCAATCCGGACGGAACAGTCACACGCACCCAGCGCGGCAATACCAACATGGGCGTGGAGGCCTATACCCAGGGACACTACACCCTCGGGGCGCTGGAAGCCGCGGCGTTTCCGGGCGTTTCCACCGATCCGGACCAGTGGACAAAAGCCATGGAGCGGTATCAGTCGGCCAGACCCTCTGCGGTCATGGGCTTTACCCCGGACCTGACGGAGATCGGGATTGAGGTCCTGGCCATCCGCCAGGTGATTGAGGAATACCGCCGGGAACTGTATACCGGCACCTCTGACCCTGACCGGGTGATCCCGGAACTGCTCACGCGTCTCAGGGAGGTCGGGCTGGACCGGGTGAAGGCAGAGATCCAGAAACAGCTGGATGCCTTTGTCCTTGACCGATGACAGAATCTGAGCAAACGAAAAACTGGCTCCCGTTTGGGAGCCAGTTCTTTGTTCACCGGTCACGGATGGAACGCATCCGTCTCAGCAGCCGGATTTCGGGATCACTTTGCTGCGGGCAGCTTGGTGGTGTTTCCAGCCTCATAGGCCTCAAGGCGCTCATCCATGATCTCCTGATAGCCGGCATCCAGGAATTCCTGGCTGTACTGATCAAAGAGGGCATCGAACTCAGCAGGATCGCACTTGATCAGCTTGGCGAAATATTCCTGCCAGAGGCTGAGCAGGGTGGCGCTGTATTCAGACTCGCTCTCGATGGCCACGGCAAAGACCGGATCCGGATAGGCCTTTCCTTCATCTGCCAGCTCACGGAGCTTGTAGTAGTTGTTGATCAGCATCTCGGTGAAGTCCTGGGGCAGGCCCACCGGGCTCATCTGGGCAATGGTCTGCTCGATGGTGCCGACCTTCTTGGAGGCGTGCACGAGGCAGGTCATGTCGATGTTGTTGTTGTGGTTGAGCATATGCTCGCCGGTGTAATCCAGCATCACGGGCAGTCCGTCATCGCCCAGCTTATAGGTTTCGCCTTCAATGCCGTTCTCAAGGGTAAAGAGGTTATCCGGCTGGATCATCCACTCCATCAGCATCCAGGCCGCTTTCAGCTGGTCCTCGGTCGCCAGGGAGGAGAATCCCACGATCATGCCGAAGGGGTTGTCCGCACGGATGGCACCGGTGTTGATGCCTTCCTCGACGCCGCCGAAGGGGCTGGCAATGGCCAGTTCCGCGTCCGGATTGTTCTCATAGAACGCCGTCAGCCAGGCCATGTTGTTGGCGATGTAACCGCCGTACTGATAGGTCTTGCCGTTGATGAAGTCTGTCTGGAGGATATCGGTTCCCTGTCCGCCGCTGTTCTTCTCCAGATCGAACTCGCTGGAATACCAGCCCATATGATACTCATCGTTATAGCGCTTCAGGAGCCGCTTGGTCGGATACCAGGGGAAGCCGGGGGTGCCCAGAGAGGAATGCATGACCCATTCCTTTTCATCCACCGGGAAATCACGGAACGCAAAGTTCACGATATAGGCAGCCGTGGGGATGCCCAGACCCAGGGGCTGGTCGGTCAGGCCGGCCTCGATGATCTTGTTCATCGCGTCCTTGTGCTCCTCATAGTTTTCGGGCACATGATCATAGCCGACCTTGCGCAGCCAGTCCATGCGGACGAAGTTGGCAAAGGCGAACGTGGTGTCATAATAGGGACGCTCGGTCAGCACAAAGTAGGTCTTGCCGTTGATATCGGTATAGCCCAGCTGATTGTGCTCAACCATCGCCTGATAGAACGTCGGGGCAACCTTGGCGAAATCCTCCAGGTTGATCTCCGTCATGGCGCCGTCATTGGCCCACTGTGCGACCTTCGGGTAGTCGTATTCCATCATGATGGTGGGCGTCTCGCCGGCGGCAATCAGCATGGAGTACTTGGTCATGACATCCCCGCGGGGAATGGCCACGTACTGCACGTCGATGTTGTACTTGTCGCCGAATTCCTTCTGAACCCACTGGGTCCAGTAGTTGTTGTCCACCGCCGGATAGCCCACCTTGGAGCGGTCATAGACCGGCACCGTGATCTTCACGCGTTCCTCAAAGGGTTTCCACGCAGCCATGCCGGTATCCTCTGCCGTGGCCATCACGGCCAGGCTCAGCAGCATGACGAGGGTCAGCAGCAACGAAACGAGCTTCTTCATAGTTGATTTCCTCCTTCATTCTCTATTTCAGGGCATTTCACCCTTGAAATCTTTCTCAGCCCTTCACGGCCCCGATCATGGTTCCCTGCACAAAGTACTTCTGGACAAAGGGATAGATCATCATGATGGGGAGCGTGGCGAACATGACCACGGCCGCCTGCAGCACTTCCGGCGTGGATTCCGCCGCAGCCGCCTCCGAGAGGCTGACGGCATCCTGACCGGAATTGAGGACCATGTTGCTCAGCAGGTACTGCAGGGGCTGCAGTGCCTTGGTGGTGATATAGTATTTGGCATCCGCGTACGCGTTCCAGCGGCCCACGGCATAGAACAGCGACAGCGTGGCCAGAATCGGCTTGGACAGCGGCAGGACGATGCGGGTCAGCACCTGGAAATGGTCCGCTCCGTCCAGGTTGGCCGCCTCATACAGCGTATCCGGAATGGTGGACCGGATAAAGGACCGCATGATGAGCATGTTGTACGGCGAAAAGGACAGCGGCAGCACCAGAACCCACATGGTATTGAGAATCTTCAGGTCCTTATACAGCAGGTATTCGGGAATCAGGCCGGCGCTGAAATACATGGTGAACATCAGGACAAACGCCACCAGCGCACGTCCCTTCAGTTCCCGCCTGGCCAGCGGATACGCCGCCAGCGTCGTCACCACCATGCCGATAACCGTAAACAGGAAGGTCATCCATACCGTGTAGAGCATGGAATACGTCAGCTGTCCGTCCTTGAAAATGGACACGTAGGCATCAAAGTTCAGGCCTTTGGGCAGCAGATACACTTTCTTGGACATGACCGCCGTGTTGGAGGAAATGCTCTTGGCGGCAATGTGAAGAAACGGAATGATGCAGGTCAGTGAAAGCAGCAGGATCACCAGCGCGATGATGATATCACTGGCCTTGATCCGGTTTACGCCTTTGAATACAGAGGCTTTCTTTTCAGCCGGTACCCCAGACATGTTCTCTCCTCCTCTCTTACAACAGTCCGTCTTCGCCCAGCGCCTTGGAGACGCGGTCGGATGAGATGACCAGAATCAGGCCTACCAGGGACTGGAAAAGACCCACGGCCGTCGCACGGCTGAAGTTGCCGCCCGACAGTCCCTTCTCGTAGATGTAAATGGCCAGCTGATACTGGAAGTCCTTGACCTGGACGTTCCCGAAGGAATCCAGACGCTCGAAGTTGGACCCCATCACGCGGCCCAGGTTCATAATGAGCAGGGTCACCATAGTGCCCCGGATGCAGGGCAGCGTCACGTTCCAGATCTTGCGCAGCCGTCCCGCGCCGTCAATAGTCGCCGCCTCATACAGATCCGGGCTGATGCCCGTAATGGCCGCCAGGTAAATAATGGAGCCCCATCCCATGTTCTGCCATACCCCGATGAGCAGATAGGTTACGGCCCAGTGCCATTTTTCCGTCAGGAACGGAATGCCCTTGTCAATCATCCCCGCATTCCTGAGGAGAATGTTCACCAGGCCCGTCTCCGGCTTGAACAGGTTCAGGGCCACGCTGGCGATAATGACCCAGGAAAGGAAATGCGGCAGATACAGGATGGTCTGAGAGACCTTCTTATACCGCGGAAAGCGCAGCTCATTGAGCAGCAGGGCCAGGATAATGGGCACCGGAAACCCGACCAAAAGATCCAGAAAGTTGAATGCCAGCGAGTTTTTCAGCGCCCGGATAAAATCTCTGTCCTTGAAGATCTTCTGGAAGATCTGAAGGCCCACAAACTCACTGCCCGCATATCCCTTGGCCGGCTTGTAGTTCATGAACGCAATGCGCAGTCCCGGGTAGGCCGCATACTTAAAGATGATGACGAAGGCAATGGGCACCAGCAGCATCACATACATCTGCCAGTTCGATTTCAGGTACGACTTCCACGGTACTTTGTGTTTCTTATTTCCATCCGTTTTCCCCTGCATGTGTGACGTCCCTCCTTCTTGATATAAGCGCCTCATCCTTCGGCACTGACGCTTTTTCCATGCCTGTATCTGCAAACTGCCGCTGTGCATGTCGGAGTCCTGCTCCGTTTTCAGGCTCTATTCGGTTTCCGGACACTCCCCGGGGTCCTTTATCTCTCTTTTTTCGCTGCCGCGAAACAGTTCCCGGACCGTCCGGTACGCCATCTTGGGCCGGCGGAATTCATCCACCACGCCCTTGTTGTTATAGGTTCTCGGGCGGTTCATGGCCCATTCATCCGACACCCGGACATCCGCGAACTGCCACAGAAAAATGCCGCAGATTTCCGGCCGTCCCAGAATGGCCGTGATCTGTTCCCGGAGGATTTGGCACTGGCCCTCCTCAGACCATTTCGCCTCGCCCAGCGGGTCATGACAGCCATAGATGGCGCCTGCCCCGATCTCGCTGATGATGATCGGCTTCCCCTCTCCTCCGTTTTCCCGGATTTCCCGCTCCTTGCGGTCAAGGGAATCCGCAACCGCTCCATCATAATACCATTTCGGGTACATATTGACGCTGACCACATCCAGATCGGCATAGACCCGTCCCCCGGGCCTCTCCAGCAGCGCCGCGGTCACTGGGCGGCTACCGTCCATCTGGCGCAGCACGCCAAGCAAGTCCGCATAAATGCCCGCGCCGTATTCCGTATCATCTGCGCACTCATTCAGACAGCCCCAGATAAAGATGGACGGATGGTTCCTGTGCTGACTGACCATCTCATAGGTCGACTGGAGGAGCTGGTCCATAAACCGGGGATGGCGCATCTGCTCCTCCGAAAATCCGCGGGCATGGGATTCCTCCCAGACCAGCATCCCCATCTCATCACAGAGATCCAGAAAACGGGGATCATTGGGATAATGGCAGGTACGCACGCAGTTGGCCCCCATCTCCCGCATCATCTGGAGATCCTGAATCATGCCATGTACCGGCACAGCCAGACCGAAACTGCCATATTCCTCATGCCGGTTGAAGCCCCGCAGCTGAAGCGGGGTCCCGTTCAGCAGAATCTGTCCGCCTTCCACCCGGATCTGCCGGAATCCAACGCGGTCCAGCCAGTCATCCACCGTTCGTCTTCCTGCGAAAAGCACCACCTTTACCTCGTAGAGGAACGGTTCCTCCGGTGTCCAGGGATTAACCTGTCCGCACTTGAGTGAAATGGCACAGGTGCCGGTTCCCATCCCGCCCAAACGGATCTCCGCCGTTTCACGCTCTCCTGCACATTCGACACGGACCGTACCCAGGAAAGGATTATCCGTCAGGTTGACAACCGAGATTTCCGCCTGCAGTTCCCATCCGTTTTCCGTCAGCGCCGGATTAAAGCCGCATTCGGAAATATAGGCCTTGCTCAGCTCTTCCACAATCACCGGGCGGTGGATGCCGCCATACGCGTAATAATCATTGGGTACATGCAGGGCAGAATCCTCATCAAAGCGGTTATCTACTTCCACGCGCAGGACATGCCTGCCCCGCCTTATGCCCAGGGCCAGGGCCTCAAACCCCGTATACGCGCCATAGTGCTCACCCAATGGCAGATCATCCAGGGTAACGCGGGCTCTGAAACTCACACCGCCAAACCAGAAGCGCAGATTTCCGCCGCACTCAATCTCCTGCTCATAGATTGCGCGGCCCCGGTAGCACCGCAGCGCCGGATGTGATTCCCATACACCGGGAACCAGCACCTTTTCAGGTCTGTCAAGACCGCCTGCATCCAGCGTCCTCAGCGTCCATGTCGGCGCCAATGCACAGCTTTTTCGAAAGCGGTGCGTCTGAAACAATCTTTCCATTTGCCGTCCATTCAGATGCTCCACACAGAATGTGTTGGTTCATCTGCCTCATTCAATGTCCCAATTTCAAAAAGCAATCCTCTATTTTGCTGAATTCCTGTCTGTTTAACCGTTTCTTATGATGTCGATTATATATTAATGATCGTTATCTGTCAAACAAATTGTGCATTTTTGCTAAACTTTTTCGACTCAGTCCTTTGACAAAATGTATCTTTTAGTTGTGTCGTCTGTCCCGCAGAAAACCCGAAAAGACCGAAAAAAGCCGCTTCCACTGTTTCCCGGCTGAAACAATGGAAGCGGCCTTCCGTTCCCTGAACCTTCACCATCCGCGGCAGTTTTGGTCCTCTGTACACAGCGATAGTCATTGGCCGGACCGGCTTTGCCTGAAGCCAGACTTTTGCTTCCTGCCGCGGCAGAGCTTTTTCAAAGACCTGATCCGCCGCCTGGCCGGTCAATGACCGCCTCCGCGCTCTCGGTCCATTACTGCTTTTGGGGCGACTGATGTTCCACCTGGCTTTTCAGATCGTTCATCTTGGCATCCAGTTCGGCGCTCAGATCTGCACAGGTACGGAGTTCCTGCATCATCTGCTCATTGAACAGGGTTTCCTTCTTGTACCGCAGCTGATGTTCAAGGCTTGCCCAGGAATCCATGGCAATCGTTCTCAGCTGAACCTCCGCCTTCATGATGCGCTTTTCCCGTTCAAGGAAGATGGGAACCTCAACAATCAGGTGGAGACTGCGATAACCGTTTTCCTTCGGATTCGCAATATAGTCTTTCCGCTGAATCAGAGTAATATCATCCTGTTTCAGCAGTGCCTCTGCCAGGGTGTACACATCCGCAACAAAGGAACAGACCACGCGAATTCCGGCAACATCATGCAGGTTTTCCTCCATGCTTTTCAGAGTAAGCGGCTTGCCCAGCTTCCTTATTTTCTTTATGATGCTCGCCGGGTCTTTCAGCCGGGTCTTAATGCTGTTGATCGGCTGCCGGTCAAACAGCAGCGAGTATTCCTCATTCAGTACGTTGAATTTGGTTTCAATTTCCATCATGGCACAGCGATAGCGGGACATCATGCGCTCAAAGGGATAAGTTGCCTCCAGATTTTTCATGAATTGTTCGTAAGTCTGATCGTCGCGGGCAATTTGTTCTTTGTACTCCATTCTGCTTTTCTCTCCTCCTTTGCAGGTCTCACTGTTGATCGTTCACCGGAGCTGCTTTTGTCTGAGGCCTGGATTTGACAAACTGTTGCTGCGCGACAGGGCCGCTCCTTTGCAGGTCTCACTGTTGATCGTTCGCCGGAGCAGCATTGCATGAGGCCTGGATTTGACTTAACTGTCGCTGCGCGACAGGGCCGCTCCTATAAGTCATTCGGTTCAGCAGCTCTTTGCCTCATTTTTTCCAAAAGTATAGCACCGCAAAACAACCAGGTCAATTTCCATCTTCCACTGCTGATCTGAATCACTCTCCGTCCGTCACCGCTGCTTTTTTTCTTTTTGACCGATTCACCGCACCTCAAAAATGCCGCATACACATAAAATTGAAAAAATATAAGAAATTTCTTAAAAATCTCTTGTTTTGAAAGCTGCTTTCAATGATATACTACAGATGAACTGTGCGAAAAGCAGCCCAGGGCTAATGATCGCACAAAAAAATCTACAGGAGGAAAGTGAAATGAAGAAAGTCGTTTCTCTGCTTCTGAGCTTTTGCCTCGTCTTTGCCCTTGCGGCAATGGCCGGCGCGGACGGAAAGTTCACTCCCGGCACTTACGAAGCATCTGCACCGGGGTACATCACGGAACCGGGTGCCATCACGGTAAAGGTTACCGTCGATGAAAACGCCATCACCGCTGTCGAAATCGAGGGCGAGGGCGAGCAGCCCTTCGGCGTTCCGGCCTTCCCCACAATGGTCGAGGGCCTGATCGGCAAGGATTCTGCTGATTTCGACGTCGTGGCGGGTGCAACGATGTCCTCCAACGGCGTCAAGGAAGCCGTTGAGAAGGCACTTGCCGCTGCCCGCGGCGAAGCCACCGAAAACACGGCTGCCGTGGCATTCACTGCCGGCACCTATGAGGCCACTGCCGAGGGTTACAACGGTCCCGTAACCGTTTCCGTGACCTTCTCCGCAGATGCCCTCACCGCCGTTGATGTGGTTGCCTCCAGCGAAACCGCTCACGTGGGCGACATTGCCTATGACATCATGATTCCGGATATGATTGCTGCCAATGGTTCCGGTGTCGATGGTGTCTCCGGTGCCACCTTCACCACCCGCGCCCTGCGTGCGGCCGTGAACGATGCTGCCGAGCAGGCTGCCTGCACCAACCTGGACGCCTTCAAGGCCGCCAAGGTTGAGCACGCTGCACAGGCTCCCATCGAGGAGACCTATGACGTCGTCGTTGTTGGCGCTGGCGGTGCCGGCATTGCTGCCGCTGCACAGGCTGCCCAGAACGGCAATACCGTACTGGTTATTGAGAAAAACGCGGAAGTCGGCGGCAACACCCTCGTTTCCGGCGGTCAGTATCAGTCGGTCATGCCCTACCTCGTCTGGGATCCGGCCGATCCGGATGCCGAGACCGGTGTCTATGCGTATGACGGCAAGACCTACAACAAGGTCAAGTCCGCCAACGGTTGCATCAAGGAGCTCAAGGTCATCCTGAACTGGAGCGAGGAGCCCTTCGATGAGGCGTACTACAAGGATCACGAGTTCGTCGCCGGCGACGCGGTCGAACTGAGCAAGCACGGCGTGCATGCCGAATATCTGCCGGTTCTGCAGGACCTGAAGAAGGAAATTCAGGCATACCTTGACTGGGCAGAGCCGCAGCTGGCTGCCGGCAAGGATGAGAGCCAGCTGACCCTGTTCTCAACCCTCAACCTGCACATCTTCCAGACCTACTACGGCGGCCTGCGTCAGAGCGCTGACAAGACCCAGTGGATCTATGGCGACATCGATCTGGTCAAGCAGTTTATCGCGGACGGCCAGGGCCTCAAGGAGTGGCTGGAGGACCAGGGTGCTCACTTCATCGAGGATACCCAGCCGACCCTGATCGGTGCTCTGTGGTATCGTGAAAACGAGTATCTGCCGCAGGACGGAAACTGGGGCACCTACTTCGTCGGACCGGTTGCCACCATTACCAATGCCAATCCGGCCAACAAGATCATGCTGCGCACCACTGCACAGGAACTGATCGTGGACGACGGCCGTGTCACGGGCGTCAAGGCCGTCATGTATGATGGAACCGAGGTAACCGCCAAGGCAACCAAGGGCGTCGTCCTGGCCACCGGCGGCTTTGCGGCAAACATCAACATGGTTCTTGAAAACAACGTTTACTGGGATACCGCGTATCTGACCACCTCCACCAAGACCACCAACCGCAGCTCTCTGCAGGGCGACGGCATCACCATGGCCAGCGCCGTCGGCGCAGCAACCACCGGAATGGGCTTCACGCAGCTGATGCCGATCTCCTGGGTTGACAACGGCAACCTGGCCTTCGGCGGCGGCAACTATGCCTGCTGGATCAATCCGACCACCGGCAAGCGTTTCGTGGACGAAGGTTCCGAGCGCGACGTTCTCTCTCTGGCCGAGTTCCGCAACGGCATGGTCAAGAACAATACCCCCGGCGTGTTCATCGAGTTCTACAACGCCGAGCAGAAGATCCCCGGACCGCCCACGGCACAGCTGAAGGCGGATGACTTTGCGGGCCGTTACTATCACATCAAGGGAACCGTGGAGGATGTGACCAAGCTGTTTGCGGATCCTGAGTTCGCAGGCGTCACGGCAGATCCTGCCACCGTCATCGAGACCATCAAGGCCTATGACAACGCCATCATCACCGGCGGCGAGTTCCCGGATGTCAGCAAGGGCATCGTCTCCCGGACCATCGGCAACTGCGAGAAGGATGAAAACGGCAAGTACGTCGCTGACACCTATGATCTCGAAGGAACCGACCTGATCGTCCGTCTGATGGCTCCCTCCACCCATCACACCATGGGCGGCATCGTCGTCGACACCGACCGTCACGTCCTTGATGCCGAAGGCAAGGCCATCCCCGGCCTCTATGCAGCTGGCGAGGTCACCGGCGGCATCCACGGCGGCAACCGTCTCGGCGGCAACGCGATCGTTGAAATCTTTGTTTCCGGCCGCACCGCTGCTCAGTCCATTGACGCTGACAACAAGTAATCCCATATAAAATCAGGCGCTGTCCTCACGGGCAGCGCCTGTTTCTGTCTATAAATCTGTCCAAAATCCGGGCGTACCAGCCGGAAGCATGCCGGAAATCCCTTCAGGCGGTCCCTTTCAAACAGCCGTGATTCTTTTGGTTCACGAACAGCAATAGATCCGCTGCCTTTTTGATCTCTCTCATTTCCTTCCCCTGCATCCGATCAGTCCAAGAATTGCTGCTACAAGAACAACCAGCCAGGGCAAAAATACATTCCGTTCTCCCGTCGGTGGAACGGTGATATTTCGAATCGTATCACCATTCACGGCATAGTCTGCCGCTTCTCCATGATGCAGGTACTCTGTTACAAACCCGCTCATCGGTTCTTCAAGAACGTAGTATTCCGGAATGCGGTCATTATGGCTAATCGGGAGTTTCCAGATGTACCAGTTATCCCGCATGATCGGTTTAGCCGGTATTTCGGCATCTTTATCAAACAGATGAAGAAGGATTTCCGGAGGCTCTCCATCTATTCCTACCCATTCCTTATAGACACGGAATTCCGCGACCTCACGATTTACTACCGTACCGCCGTCATACAGGAATCGGGTCTCTCCCGCATACATTCCATAGTTGACATAGGCCGTCAGGTATCCTTCCATGTACTCTTCCGTCGCCGTGTAAACGATTGGATTTCCACTGAAATCATAGGCCGGAAGATCTTCCGCCGTATACCTGTTATTCACCTGGAAAAAGCCTGCGGTCACCGGTTCGCCATTCGCCAGGAGATGAAGGGTAATTCGCTCTCCCACCGCCCCATCCCAGCGTTTTGTAACGGAAAAGGATGTCGTGAGTGGAATGTCATTGTAAGCAACGGTCGTCCCGGACTTATCCATCTCCCCCGAAGCGGAATAACTCTCCGTCGGTGCCCCTGTACCGATCGCAACGGTTGTTTTATAGCGTACCTTTTTCTCCCTCTCGGCAGACCATCTAATGCCGACAGGGAGCGTTATGCTGGCAGTCTGTCCATCCCGCAGATTTAAGACAGACCCGTCCCTTACCGTGATTTCCGTATCCCCTGTCACGCATTTATAATTTCCTGCTGCGTTAAAATTCAGTTTCACCCGGAATTCTTCACCCGGTCCCGGATCTGTTGCTTTCATAACAATTGTGAGCGTGGAGCACTGAATCTCATTGGTCACAGAATAGGATCCCAGCACCGGTTTGTGATGATGGATGAAAATGACGCGGTCGTTCTGAAGCAGTGGTCCAGTAACCGTGTATCCCGGAATGGCATCGACGGTTATTGCCTGCCAGTCAGCCGGCGGATTATCCGGATCGACAACTTCATCATCTATCCGATAGACTGCCTCAGCAGGTCTCCTGCCGTCCAGATTGCCCGCATCATCCCAGATCGTCAAAATTTCAGCAGAGGCGGAGGTGAATAAAAAGAGAAGTGTAAGCAAAAGCAACCTTTTCAACCTGCCTGCACCTCCTTTCTCATTTATCGCTGCGTTACCACCGAGTAATTATAGGTATAGGTTTTTTCCCCAGCGGTAATAGCGTATTCAGCTCCGCTCTTAAGCCAGGTCGTCCCATTATCATATGATTCCTTGACAATATATGCCGAATAGTCAATCGCCTGCCCGCTGTCATCATAGATTGGAAGATTCTCTATCGTTCCTCTCCACCAGCCATCCGTACTTCCGCCAGACAGCGTGCTGGTCCATGCTGGATCCGTATCATCTGCACTTCGGAACAGACCAAGCATAATGCTGCCCGGTCTGACCTTGTTCTCATTCTGATGGTCTTTCCAGCGTTTGATAATGACAACTTTGGTCGTATTCTGAAGACGTTCGTATCTGTTTGTTATTTCCCCGTTAACAGTAGATAATGCAGCAGTATCTTCTTTTATTTCTGCCTGGGCATACTCCGCTCTGTATCGTCCCATTCCATCCAGGCTATACCAGTAATCGACTATCGCCGGTATTTCTCCGGCTCTTGCTTCAGTCACCGGAAACCTTACCCAATTCTCGTCCATTATTATTTCCTGGATCGTATAGTTTACGAGAGCGCTTTTCGCAATATCCCGATACTTAGGCAAATCATAAAAAGTAATTTCTTGCGCTGCATCTGCAGCAATTTCAGCGCGCCTCATTTCTTTGCCATCGCCGCGCAGTAAAACCGTGACTTTCGGATGCGGCAGTTCTCCATTCCCATTTCCATTCCAAGTCCACTTCAAATCTATGTGATAATTGATTTTATCCCCTGAAACTGGTTCAGGTGCATCTGGATCTGGATCTGGGTCCACATGCAAGTCATGGTGATTGATAAAAGTGATATCTATGGATCCATCTGAATTTGAAGTTGCACTATTTAAGGTACTAACATATGAATTCGGACAGTCTTCTGTGTAACCAATATTAGCGTAATAATCCTTTTCATCAGCCAGCAGATAAACAGTCCTTTTCCAATCATCGTCAGCAGTCAAAAAGATAGGAGGATGAACAGGGTCTGACATATTAATGTCATCAAACGTTGTCAAATCTTCATTATTGTATTTTAAATACACCTTCAAAGATTGAGGACGCTCTCTATCCTTGTTATCCGAATCATCCCAAACTTTTACAAAATTCACAGGGATTTTATACGTATTTTTTAGATAAACGGTACTAACAGCAGATGGACCCTGATTATTTTCGGCAGGCTCATCCGGCCAGCGATCAACCTTTACATATAGAAACGGATTATTATGATCAACAGCGTAAGTCCGTATCACGTTTCCACCACTTGTTAAGTCAAAGGTTATATCATCAATATGCAGGCTGGCACTCAGACCGGGCGATAAAGGAGAAATCGTTCCTTTCCATCCGTTCGCCTCAGACAGGATCAATGACGCAGTTTCCCCTTCACTGCCGTCCAATGTCTGGTATTTTAATAGATTGCCAGCATTATCCCTTGCAGTGAACTCAACCGTTTCCATTCGAGTTCCATACCTGTTATTATAATCGGCCCATTCTATCTCAACGTTGAGCACATCATAAGCGGTAAATCCTGCTTTGAGACTGTGTCCGGCCGTCTTAACAGTATCTCCCACGTAGATATTTCCGCTCCCTTGGCGAGCGTTTGTTAAAGACCAACGGTTTTCTGCTGCATCTTCGTACCATCCATCCAGTGAAAAACGGGATCCGCGGTGTATAGGCCTGTTCCAGGCAGTTACCGATGGCAGGGAAACAGATGCATTCGCTGCAACAAATACATCTGCAGCCGACGTGTCAGCCGTATTATCAAATATTTTTCCGCTTTTTACTATCAGGGCAGCTCCCTCATCCACATATATTCCGCCACCGATATCGGCTCTGTTCCCGGAAATCGTGTTCCCGGTTAACGTTGCACTAGATCCTTTCAGATACAATGCTCCGCCGTTTATTCCGGTGTTGGCTCTAAAGGAGCAGTCATTAATTGTTAAACTGGAACCATCCACAGCAACAATGACAGTTCCTGATACATTTGTATAACTGGTTCCTGATGCTTTCAGCGTTGAATTTTTTACCAAAACCTGAGCAGATATACTGCTGTCTTTCATTTCAACAGAACTGGCACCGGATACAGAAATAGTCCCGGAGAGAATGCTCACATGATCAAATACAACTTTTGCCCCTCCGCTGATCTCAGTTGTCCCGCTGCCCGTTATGTTTTTCCAGTTTCCGGATATTGTTATATTCTTGCCTGTAATTGTCAGAGCTGCCGGGCTGACATCTTTCTGCAATACTATTATATTGCCTGTCTCTGCTGCATTGATGGCCGCCTGAAGTGTCTGATACTCCGTTTCCCCAATCTTCGCCTCAACCGTTCCCTTTGCAGCAGCTGTTGAACACAAAAAAGTGAGAACAAAAACAAGCCATATCATTCTTAGCTTCATATCAATCCCCTTCACTCATTTTGTATTCATACTCACGCCCTGTCAAATCCCGGATCACGATTGACTCACCGGAATTCATCCATGTATTTGTCACTTCGTTCCATTCTTTAACCACATACCGACTGTAATCAACTTGAATTCCCTGTTCATTATATAAGGGGAGCTCTGCCGTCTTTACCCATCGTTCAGCCTTGTTATCAGGATCTGCTGATGTCATCTCTATTATCACAGACTGTCCATTGATACTAATCGGAGTTTGTGATTCAGCATTCTCAAACAGGCCGATCTGAATGCTTGCTGGCCTTACTCCATTCTCATTCTTATCGTCCTTCCATCGTTTTGTAAATTCTACATAACCTTTTTCCTGAAGAACTTCATACGTATTTTGGATCATTGTATTCGATGCAAACCCATATAATACATTTGACGAGTATCGGCCAATTCCATCCAGGCTATACCAGTAGGTATTTCCTTCATTCTCTATCTTAACCCAATTTTCATCATTGATTTCTTCGGCGATTGTATATGTGACAAGGGTATCTGAATTATTATCTTTATACTTGGGAAGATTCGTAAACGTATAAGAGGTGGCTGATACAGAAAGCTTTTGTTCCCTCACAAAAGTTCCATCCGCAAACAACCGTATTGTAATCTCAGGATGGTCAACAGTGTACTTTCCATCTGACCATTCTTTTTCAACATTATACGTAATGTTGACCATGCTTTCATTTGTCGCTTCAACATTTGCAGCGACATGCTCACGCTTATTAATCACTATCGCATTAATTCCAGCTCCTTCAAGGTAGATATTCTTAATTTGGGAATAGCCCGGCACATCTTCGTGAATCTCCAGACCATTAATGGCTTCCGATGAAGAAAGTACAAAAGTATGCTGCCAATTGTTGGCAGAAAGTATAGCTGTGGCCGGATTCCCGTGGACATCTTTTATTGCAGTACCATTTTTTTCAAGTGAAATCTCCAATTTATCTGGCCGAAGATTGCTATTGTCTGCATCATCCCAGATATTGTAAACCGTAATCAAGTGGGGCCATGTATTTGTAAATGTAGTCGAATATGTACCTGTAACCGGGTAGTGAATTCCGTCTGCATTATTCGTGTCGGGGGTGAACGTAAATTCGGACGATCGGACTGAGTAACCAACTTCCGGTGATTCAACTATCTCACAACCTGTAATATCAAAATTGGGTGCAAGTGGTCCTATGATTGCTGTATTTTCATCCTTGGACATTTCTGTAACGGCATACATTTCAACTCCATCGTAGTTGGTTAATTTAACAGTATTTCCGTTTTGCTTTAATGTAAATTTAATCTTTTCAGGTCGAGTATTGTAACTGTTGTTTGCATCATTCCAGTCTTTGGTTATTTTTATATCCCTGTGAGCGGTAAAGGCGGCTATCAGAGCCTGTCCTCTAGCATCAATTGAATCCCCCTGATACACTTGTCTATTTCCCTGTTTTGCTTCACTTTCAACCCATCTTTCACCATTATAATCCCAATACCATCCGTCAATAGGATATCCTGTGTCGCGATATGTTTTATTCATCCCTGATGCACTTGGAAGGATTATTGCACCAGGAGCAACATACGCATCGCTACCATCTAATTCTCCTATATTATTACACAGGACGCCACTTTTCATTTCAAATTTAGGTTTATTTATACTCGAAACAACATATACTCCCCCTCCTCGATATCCTGTATTATTCATTATTGTAGAATTCTCTACTGTTACATCATGCGTAGAATATATCCCTCCGCCATATAAATAAGCATAATTACCAGTGATTTCCGCACCCGATATTTCAAGATCATTCGCACTATCAGCATTCCAAATACCGCCACCGGCATTTTCCCATGCAGAATTGTTCGTAATAGAACCACCGGTCATCTCTAGTTTTCCATTAAATACCGCTACACCCCCACCATTTCCACCTTTCCCACCATTTTTATATGTACTGTTATCTGTTATCACTCCTCCGCTCATTTTAAAAACTGGGTTATTAACACTAAATATACCTACTTTATCTCTAAGAAGAGTTAGGCACACTCCGCCACCGTTATTAGCTTTGCAGTGCGTAATCGTACCACCCTCCATATTAAATTCACCGTTATGCAAAACAGCTACGCCACCGCCAAACTGATTGCTTCCACTTGTAAAGCCACAGTCTGATATGGTTCCTCCACGCATATTAAACGTTGCCGTGAATCCTTTTTCCAGATAATGAGAGTACACTCTCACTCCCGCGCCATATGAGTTGTCAACATGCCAATTGCTTATTGTTACACCCTCATTCATATTGAGGACGGGGTTCTTGTAGTCCTCCTCATCATATAGGTCATTGGCAACCACCTGGATAGCTGAAGAACTGTCCGTGGTCGATCCCGTTGATGTAATTGTTAATTCACTTTTCCCGTCGCCAAGGTTCAATATACCGTTAAGAATAATAATAAATCCATCAATATAGTAGTATTTGTCATCTTCTTTATCATCAGTGATAAGTGCGTTAGAAGGAGACGTTGTACCAAGTATGAGCTTTTTCCCATTTCCCACAATGGTTTTCTCTACCTTGCTAGTGAATGCAATGTCCCGCTCCATCGTTATATCGTTATCCAGGCTGATCACATATTCACCGGTAGAGGCTTTGTTGATCTCATTTACTGCAGCAATCAAGCTAGTATCATCAGAAACGCCTATAATTACAGGCTCCGCTACGCCAACACCCATCAAAAGCAAAAACACGAATACCACAAAAAAACATTTACGCATTTTATCATTTTCCCCCGGGATAATCTAAGTCAATATTATCACTTAATCAACGCTTCACTTGCCTGAAAGCCATATTCTTTTTCAGCATGTAACTCATAACGAAAAAGCATATTCAAGCACATGGTCATACATATCTTCCATTTATTATCACTTGATTATGCAGCAGTAAATATAGATTCTTCCGTCATATTATGTAATCTACAACGGAAACTGTGTTCATTGACACACGGCAGTTACGGAATGGTTTATGGCCAACAGCGCAAAAAATATTATAACTCAGAAAAGGTGTCAGCCTTATCCTTGCTATAATATATCTCCATTATGCATTATTCGGGTTTTCCATGTGTATAAAACCGAAGCAATTTCTTTCGGAGCGCGGAAATATAACACTGTTATTTGATGATTATTATAGTCACTATAAGGT
>DGWH01000139.1 GCA_002395225.1 Christensenella sp. UBA4263 | reverse complement strand
GTTCAAGTCCTGTTTCCCGCACCAGCCGGAAACTCTGAAAAGTAAGGGTTTCCGGCCTTCTTTTTGTCTTCAGAACGGACGTTTGACTACAATTTTGACTACAATTGAAAAATCCTCTGTCCATTTCCTGACTATACAGGGGGGATGAACAGAGGATTTTTTATTATCTGGCAGTGATGATGGTCTGCGCCATTTTTAATTGGGCCAATTTCCAACTGTACAGGTGAAGACCGCAGTACAGCTTCCATGAAAGCGTCAAAATGCTCCACGTTTTCATGTAAATCTTTCACCAGAGTAGGCAGGGGCTTCCCATCCGTCTGGCTGATATCGAAGACGGAAGCGACCCGGAAGTGGGAAACTTTTACTTCAATTTCCTCCGTGATTGCCTGCCCCTGCTGATCCAGAATGACAGCATGGGTCTGAGGATCACGCTTTTCTCGGGTCTGTCTTGTTGCAACCATGACCGGGGCGATGATCTTGATACCTTTTTCACCGCGATTGACATGGCGTTCAAACTGATCCTTCCACTTGTTAAAGCCGGCGACCAGCGTGGCGTCCGGTTTCTGCATATAGATCAGCATGGTGTTGTTGCCATGGCTTTTTCTGCACATTCCCGATTATTGGCAAAAAATTAATTTATTGCCGATAGTCAGTTGATACTAATGAGAAATCTGTTATACTGACTATCGGCAAATCTATCTCCTGCATCCGGGATACAGCGTCCATGTTCTTGCCGAGATGAACGGCTGGGTGCTGGTGGAGATCTATGATTATGACGAGCCATACTGGGGCTTCGTGCGGTGGGATGACCTCAATATCTGCCACGGATACGCGTTTACAATGAAAACCATTGAGCCGTCCTCTGTGTGGTCGGAGGAAGAAATCCGCGGCACCATGCAGGCCGTGGCGGATGCCTATACCGGCAGGGCCCCGGGGCACACCCTGATCTCTCTTCGATACAGTGACGAAGACAACATCCGGCAGAACTGGCCCACGGATGTCCCCGACGGCATTGAATGGATAAAGCTCTACGGCACGGCCCGTTCCATCTCCTATTACGATTTCGAGATCGCAGGCAGCGACGGCACAGCCGAAGATCTGGTTTTCTATGTCTGGCGCGAGCCTGGCGGGGATTGGATCGGCGGCATGGGCGGGTATGAGTAATCTATGGGGAATCATTGAAAAAAACAATTTCGCCGGAGGTTGTACGCATGAAAAGGTTTGTTTCGTTTTTTCTTCCTCTTCTGATCATCGCAATCAGTACAGTTTCTTTCGCGGAGGAAGCGCCGTGGGTCACCATGGAAAATGTACGGGAACACAGCAGGAATGTATGGCGCGAAGAAATCCCCCGCTATAACGGAGCGGTGGAGCAGGGCTTTCAGCCGCTTGCCATGGATCCGGCGGAGGCATATCTGCAGGTGCGGAACGCCTATGACCGGGGGCAGAATGAAGCGGCCCGCGAACTGCTTCAATCCTGGGGAATCGAGATGGAGCCCTGCGGGGCGCCTGTGCTTCGGGAGCTTATCAGCCAGGCAAACCTTCAGCATCATGGAAATGCAGGCATTTCAACCGAGAATGTGCCGTTGGTGCAGCTTGTCAGTTTTTCCGGATGGGGCTGGGGTGAAGAAGGAACGCTGATCTTTGTAGAGCAGGGGTCCAACTGGTATCTGTGGGACTATATCCCCTTCGCGTGCGAGGGCTTCCGTCTGTGCGGAACCGATGATGGAACGGGCGTTTATCTGGAGTTCAGTGTGATCGGGCACGGGACGGGATGCTATGTCCGTTACATGGATGTGTATCATCTGCAGACGCGAAAAATCGAGGCAAGCTATACAACTTACGGATACGAAGTCTTTCAGAATGCAGGCATTCAGGTGTACGGCTCGGCCTGCTATGCCAGGGATGGCGTGCATATTTTCCGACAGCTTTCGCCGCTGGTATTCGATGAAGCACAGAACGAATTTGTGCCGAGAGGCGCCGTTCTTGACGTATTTGATTACGACATCGGCGAACAGGGACATCTGGAGCGGAGAGTGAACGATGATGAGTAATGCAAAGCCGCTTCCTGTCAGGCGGATGCGACATACATTGAAGGTTTTTCGTATAAGGAAAAAAGGTTTAATTGACGACTGATTCCTTCTGCCGGATCACCCGGTTGACATATTTCGCATGATCAGTCTATCGCAGATATCGTTATTTTGCGTCCTTTCAAAAAAGGCATACCGGCAATTTCATTTTATATTGCCGATGTGCATTGACCATTTGAATCAATGCGCTATAATGCATTATGGCAATATTGATTGAAATTGCCGAGATGCAGAATGAAGGTGAGTAAGCGTGCAGTGGTATGAGGCGACTTCTAAAAAACTCGAAGTCGGGCATCGCTATTCCCATCAGGAATTAATCAAGCTGCTGAAAATCGATTCCCCTCAAATGAGCGACAGCTCTTATCAATGGGCTGTCTGCGGAATGCTTAAAAGCGGGAACCTCACAAAGGTTGAGTGCAACATATACGTGGTGTAAAACGAGCGGGAAAATCCGGTGTATCGTCCGGCCTATTCGGATATTGTCCCGTGTTACACATAAATGGCCGTTATGAACGGCCCGGGCCGACTTCAAGTCTTGTTTCCCGCACCAAACCAATATAATCCGAACCAGATCTTCAGAATAGGAGATGGGTTCGAATGATTTCTATGAAAAGAAAAATGAAGTCATGGCTGTCATTGCCAATTTAGCGGAGGTTCTATGGAGGTTGCTGTCAATCTGATCCTGTTGTTTTTTGCCTATTCCCTGATGGGCTGGTGCATCGAAGTGACGCTGAAATTTATTCAGTATCATCGCTTCATCAACCGGGGGTTCTTCACAGGTCCCATATGTCCCATCTATGGTACCGGAGCTGTACTCATCACCATTGTGGTCGGCGGGCTGCGGCCGGCTGAATATGCTTATGGGACGACCTTCGTCATCTCCTTTCTTCTCTGCGGTGCGGTTGAGTACCTGACAAGCTATTATATGGAGAAGCGTTTTCATGCACGCTGGTGGGATTACAGTCAAAAACCGATGAATCTGCACGGACGCGTATGGATTGGCAACCTGATCCTGTTCGGTCTGGCCGGCGTTGCGATCATCCACCTGATCAACCCGTTCCTGTACCGGCTGTTTGACAGAATCCCTCTGCAAATCAGGGAAATCGCCGCATGCATATTTCTTGGATTGTTTGCAGTTGATTATGCCGGAACACACTTTATCCTTAAACTGGTCAAGTCCGGCGTAGAACACAGCCAGGCAGATGATACAGAGGCGATCCGGCAGGAAATCCGGCTGCTGCTCACCGACAGGAACATCTTCTACCGCCGGTTTGCCAATGCGTATCCTGAGGTGGTGTTCCGGACAGAGCGGATCAATCAAAGAATTGCGGAAATGCGGGAAGAAACGGAAAGAATCCGGAAAGAGGCGGAGCATCGCCTGGCAGAGCGGCACGAACAGCTGCGCGGGGCGATCCAGCCTGCTTCCGGCATTAAAAACGACATCATTGAACATCAGAACCAGCTGATTGATCTTCTGTATGATGAAAAGAAAGCCACGAAAGAAATGAAGGAGCTCAAGCACAGGATTGACCGGGATCGGGAAAGGCTGGAAGCGCACTCGCTGGCTCAGGGGATCATGAAGAAGATGAATCAGTCGGATAAGAAAGGGGAGGCATGAGGGAGGAAAATATGTCTGAAATGGAACGCAGGCTGATGCCGCTTTCATGGAAATTGTCAGGGAGCAGCACGTTCCGGCATCTTTTGACCCTCAGTCTGTAGATCGACAGGAGTGATGAACAGGTTACTCCCTCCGGGCATTCACAGGTTCGGAACTGACAGGCTTCGGAATCATTTTTTCGTGATCGGGACGAAGGAAGAGGCGGACCGGAAGCTGAATGAAGCGGGAAAGATCGATTTCCTGATGGAGCATTTGGACACACTCATCCTCCGATGGATCCAGGCGGACGATGATGTGCAGAATTGAACCGTTTCCGGACAGTTCCGGGAGCCTTGAAATCAGTTTATAGGCGCTGTTTTACCGGATGGGATGAAAGTGTATCGCAGACATAAAAAAGCTGTTGCATTTGCAACAGCTTTTTTGTTTAGCCTTTGACGGCACCGGCGACCATGCCCTTGATGATCTGTCCGTTGAACATGAAGTAGAGGATGACGATGGGGGCCATGGTGATCAGCATGGCGGCCATCTGCTTGGGATAATCCGAGGCGAACTGTCCCTTGAACTGTGTCAGGGCAAGGGGAACGGTCTGCAGATGCACGTTCTTGATCAGAACGAGAGCGAAAGAGAATTCGTTCCAGCAGCTGAAGATCTGGATGATCGCGACGGTGACCAGAATCGGCCGGCAGAGCGGCATGATGATTTTCCAGAGTGTGTAGGAGAAACTGGAACCATCAATGGCCGCCGCTTCCTCCAGGGAAACCGGAATGCCTTTTACATATCCCTCTACCAGGAAGATGCCCATGGGCAGGCCGAAACTGACATAGGGGAACAGGAGGGTAAACCACTTGTCCGCAATGCCGGAGTTGGTGAAAACGACGTAGATCGGGACCAGCAGCGAATGGATCGGGATCAGCATGCCCATCAGGAACATGAGATACAGCGGCCGGTTCAGTTTGAAGCGGACACGGCTGAGAATGTATCCGACGATGAAACTGAAAAGAACAATCAGAACAATGCTGATCAGCGTGGTCCGGACGCTGTTCATCATGGATTCGGCCAGATGATAGTCCGGGTTGGAGAGGATCCGCTGGTAGTTGACCAGATCGGGATGCTTTGGAAATCCGACGATGTCTGCATTAAAGACCCGTTTTTCTTTGAGGGAGGAATAACCCATCCAGATAAGCGGGAAAATACAGGAAAGCGAGAAAATCCAGAGAACGACGTTGATCACAACGGAACCGATGATGGTGCCGATGCCACGGGAGGATTTCCGTCCGGCAGGCGTGAAATTGCTGGATGCCATTGCTTTTTTCTGTGCCATTGCATTAATCCTCCAATCGTTTGGTTGCCTGCTTGACAAGGAACTGGGATCCGCCGATGACCAGCAGTGAGAGGACGAAGATGCCGACGGAAATGGCACTGCCGTATCCCATGTTGAACTGTTCAAAGGAGATCTTGTATCCGTACATGGCCATAACCATGGAAGCGGTTCCCGGTCCGCCCTTTGTCATGGTGTAGATATTGTCGAAGGCTTTCATGTTTCCTGCGATACACAGGGTAAGGCAGACCAGCATGGTGTTGCGAATCATGGGAAGGGTGATGTGGAGGGCGGTCTGAACCGCATTGGCGCCGTCGATTTCGGCGCTTTCAAAGATCTGCTGATCAATGCCGGCGATGGCAGAGAACAGGATGACCATGTAGTATCCGATGTACTGCCAGATCAGCGGGATGGAGACGTACAGCATGATATTGGCGGTATCGTTCAGCCAGACCTTGCAAAGATCAGGGCGGCCGATGGTCCGCAGGAACCAGTTGAGAATACCATACTGATTGTGATAGACCATGCTCCAGATCATGCCAAGACAGACAGCGGAAATCGTGGACGGGAAAAAGCCGAAGGTCCGGTGGATGCTCTTGGTCAGGGCAAGCTTGGAGTTGACCAGGAGAACCAGGATGAAGGCAATGCCGATCTGGCCGATCAGACAGGCGACAACCAGATAAATGTTGTTGCCAAAGGCCTTCCAGAAGGTGGTATCGCTGAAAAGCTGGATATAGTTGGTGATGCCGTTAAAGGTTTTTGTCGGCCCGTTTTTCCACTCGAAGAAGCTGTAGAAGACGGCGGTCAGAAGCGGAAAAAAGACCGTAAAAACAAATGCGGCAATGGGGAAGAGGAGATAAAGGAAAATGGTTTTTTTACTCGGCTTGATCGCTTCGAGCATGTGATCTCATTCCTTTCCGTATTGCTGAAAATCGCTGAAAATAAAGGGGAGGGCTGCCCGAGCACCATAGGAGCAGGTGGGCAGCTCTCCCAGACATTCGTTTGTCAGAGATTTTTAAGAGGATTAATAGTTCTCCTCATAGGCCTTCTGAGTATCCTCAGCAACCTTCTCCGGCTCGATTTCACCGTTCAGCATGGCCTGCATCTCGGTATTGAGAACGGACCATACAGCGGAGGAAATGTAGGAGTCGTAGATTTCGCAGGTCTCGGTATCAACATAGGACCAGTTGTAGAAAGCAGCGGTCACAGCGTCGAACTTGGAAAGGTCAACATCAGCAACCTTGGTCAGTCCGCCAAGAGCATAGTTCTCAGCAACGAAAGAGGAGAAAGCGGGGCCGGTGAGTTCCTGAGCCAGGTCGATCGCGGCGGCCAGCTTGTCCGGATCCTCAGCAACCTTCGGGTTGATGGCAACGGCATAGCCGAGGCCGATGTTCTGGGAGTTGGGAGCCTTGGTGGCATCTGCCGGCTGCGGGAGAACGGCAAAGCCGATGTTGTTGAACTTCTCTTCGTTGGAATCCTTCAGGGCCTGTGCGATGTAGGACTCATCCCAGTTGCCGCCGATGAAAGCAGCAGCGTCGCCGGAGATGTAGTACTCACGGGCATCCTCGTTGGTAACAGCGTTGAAGTCGGGGTTGAAGATCTTGGTGTCGGCGAAGAGGCGCTTGGTCTCTTTCAGGCAGGCGACGAACTCAGGATCGGTGAACTTGGCGCCGCCCTTGGCGATCAGGCTGGCGAACCATTCCGGACCGGTGTAGCGGTTGCCCAGAGTGGAGACGAAATCGGAGTTCAGCTGCCACTGGCCGCCGTTGCCGAAAGCGATGGTGTAGATGCCCTTGTCGCCGAAGTACTTGGTTGCTTCCTCGACCTCAGCCCAGGTCTTCGGGAAGGTGTCATAGCCGGCTTCTTTCCACATGGCCTTGTCGTAGATCACGACGGTGCAGGTGCCACCGGTCAGAACCGGATAGCCGTACAGCTTCCCGTTGGAGGTGAACGGCGTGAAATAAGCGGTGTTGTAATCAGCATAGTAGGGGGAGGCCTTGATGATGTCGGTCAGATCAAGGACCAGACCCTGATCTGCCCAGGCGATGGTGTTCATGCCCTGGAGCAGGAAGACATCGGGCAGGTTGCCGGCAGCGGCCAGAGTAGCGATCTGGGTCTTGTACTCAGCGTTGGCCAGAACGTTCTCGGTCAGGGTGATGTTCGGATGAGCCTCTTTCCAGGCAGCCAGCGTTGTACGGAAGCCGTCGGAACCGCCGTTTCCTTCGGACTCCTCAGAGGTGGAGAAGTGCATGATCTCAAGTTCGCCCTTGTAAGCCAGCTCGGTGGAGGCCACAGGGGTTGCTGCAAATGCAGTGCATGCGATTGCCATTATGGCAACAGTCACTAACAGTGCGAGAAACTTTTTCATAATGAAATCCTCCTTTTTTTGGTTCCTTTCGGAATCTGGCTATATTCTATGCCAGTGGCCCGTGTTTGTCAATACATCGTTTTCGTAAAATTGAAAAAACTTTTTCGGAGACGGAAAGTTCCCGGCAGAATCGTGCATCCGGCGCAAAGAAACGTGCCATTTTGCCCAATAAATCTTAAAATATGTATAGAAAAAGACCACATTGAACGAATCGGGTTCAATGTGGTCCTGCAGGAACGAAAACGTTTTAACCGTTCAGTACGGCCACGGTTTTCCCCTCCAGCAGCTTTCCGGTGATGTACGTGATTTCACTTCCGGCCGTATTGGGCTGCTCGATCATATCGATCAGGAGATCGGCGGCCTTTTTTCCCATCTCTTCGGTGTTCTGGCGGATGGTGGTCAGTTTGGGCTTGAGGTACTGAATCATCTGGATGCCGTCATAACCGGCAAAGGAGATGTCCTGGCCGATGATCCGTCCCTTGATGTTCGCTGCCTCAATGGCACCCAGATAGGAAACATCATCCGGGAGGAGAATAAAGGTAGGCGGTTCGGGGAGAGACAGGAGATTCAGAACCAGCTCACGGCACCGGCGGCTGTCCAGATATTTTCCCTCAAGG
The DNA here is from genome assembly GCA_002395225.1 of Christensenella sp. UBA4263. Lineage (GTDB taxonomy): Bacteria > Bacillota > Clostridia > Christensenellales > Aristaeellaceae > Ventricola. The sequence goes on along the minus strand of DGWH01000139.1, from coordinate 4,966 downwards.
AAATATTCGGGCGGGACAGGAAGGGAATGGGCGGTCATGGTGCGGTAAAAGCCGGTAATCCGGTGCCTGGTTACGGAGGAGGTCGTCTCACCGTGAATATAGGCAATCCGTGTATGACCGCGCTGGATGGCAAATTCCGTCAGATCCTGAATGCCGCGGGTGTTTTCCGAAACAACCGAGGGGCGTGTTTCGAAGACGTGGTCAATGCTGACGCTGGGTACATCGCTGTAAATCAGGTCGTGGATCTCCCGAGAGAAAAAATCCACGCCGGCAAGGCATACGCCGTCGACATTCCGGTAGCGGCAGTGATTGAGATAGGACATCTGTGTCTGGCCGACGTTGCGGTTAATGAACGTCATGTCATAGCCCCGTGATTCACATTCATTCTTAAACGCGTTGATGACCTCGGCGAAAAAAGGATGGGTAATGCCGCTGGAGGCGTTTTCATCAAAAAGAAAGCCCAGATTATACGAGCGGTTGGTTTTGAGGGCACGCGCGGTGGCGTTCGGGTAGTAGCCGATGGACTGTGCGACCTCCATCACCAGTTCCTTTGTTTCCGGACTGATGTCAGCGTAATGATTAAACACCTTGCTGACGGTAGAGACCGAGAGACCGGCTTTGGCGGCAACATCTTTAATGGTGATCCCCATGTAAATTCCTCCTCCTGGACCTCAGAGTAATCATTCGCCGGAGCGGCCTCGTCCTGGCCCAGATCTGACACGCTGCCGCTGTGCGGCAGGGCCGCTCCTGCAATCCCTATGGTTTCGGTTCGCATTCGTAAATTTTGTGAGGACAAAAGGAAAACCATCGGAATATGAATTGACAGAGGGAAACCTGAATGATAGAATACGTACATCTTACCGAAAACGTTTTAGAAAGTCAAGTGCCGAAAGGAGACGAAATACATGAATTACGGATATTTTGATGATCAGGCGAAAGCATTCATCATTACCCGGCCGGATACGCCGTATCCGTGGATCAATTATCTGGGGAGCAATGACTTCTTTTCGCTGATCAGCAACACCTCGGGCGGCTATTCCTTTTATCGGGATGCCCTGATGCTGCGTCTGACACGCTATCGTTACAACAATGTGCCGACGGATGCTGGCGGGAAATACTTCTATATTAAAGACGGCGACACGATCTGGAATCCGGGATGGCAGCCGGTCAAAACGCCGCTGGATCAGTATCGCTGTGAGCATGGCCTGGGCTATACGCGCATCTGCGGCAGCAAAAACGGTCTGAGCGCCGAACAGACGGTGATGGTTCCGCTGGATGCCCGGGCAGAGGTGACAAAGCTGACGCTGCGCAATGACAGCAGCGAAACCAAACAGGTCGGCCTGTGGTCCTTTGTCGAGTTCTGTCTGTGGAATGCCTGGGATGACTGCACCAACTTCCAGCGCAACTACGCCCTGGCGGAGATGGAATTCGAGCGGGATGGCGCGGTCATTTATCACAAGACGGAGTATCGGGAGCGCCGCAATCACTATGCGGTCTTTGCCGTCAACCGTCCGGTGGATGGATTTGATACCGACAGGGAAACGTTTATGGGTCTCTATAACGGTTTCGATCATCCCGAAGCAGTCGAGGCCGGGGAGGCGCGCAACAGCGAGGCGCACGGCTGGGCTCCCATCGGAAGTCACTATTTCAATCTGACCCTGAAGCCGGGGGACAGCGAGACGTTCGTGTTCATGCTGGCCTACTGCGAGAGCCCGGTGGATGAAAAGTTTGTGGCCCCGGGGGTCATCAACAAGACGGATGCCCACGAAACCCTGGCCAAATATGCCACAGAGGCACAGTTTGATGCCGGCCTCGAGGCACTCCGTGCCCACTGGGAGCAGCTGCTGAGCACCTTTAAGGTTCGCTCCGGCGATGAGCGGCTCAACCGCCAGGTCAACATCTGGAACCAGTATCAGTGCATGATCACGTTCAACATGAGCCGTTCTGCTTCCTACTTTGAAAGCGGCATCGGACGCGGCATGGGCTTCAGGGACTGTTCCCAGGATCTCCTGGGCTTCATCCATCTGATTCCGGACCGGGCACGGCAGCGGATTCTGGATGTGGCCGCGACGCAGTTCCCGGATGGCAGTGCCTATCACCAGTATCAGCCGCTGACCAAGCGGGGCAATATGGGTGTAGGCAGCGGATTCAATGATGATCCGCTCTGGCTGATCTGCTCGGTCAGTGCTTATATAAAGGAAACAGGCGATTTCAGCATTCTGGATGAGCAGGTGGACTTTGACAACGATCCCACCCTTGCACAGCCGCTGTTTGAGCATCTGCGCCGCTCCTTCCACTATACGGCCACGCACAGGGGTCCCCATGGTCTGCCGCTCATCGGCCGGGCGGACTGGAATGACTGCCTGAACCTCAACTGCTTCTCTGCCACGCCGGGTGAAAGCTTCCAGACGGTGACCAATAATGACACGGGAATTGCCGAAAGCGTCTTCATTGCCGGCATGTATGTGTACGTGGCGGATGACTATGCGGCCATCTGCGAGCATCACGGCGACATGGCTGAGGCCGAATTTGTCCGTTCGGAAAAGCAGCGCATGACAAAGTGCATTGAAGAGTTCGGCTGGGACGGCGAATGGTTCCTGCGGGCCTATGATGCCAACGGCGACAAGGTGGGCTCTCATGAGAATGAGGAAGGGAAGATTTTCATCGAGCCCCAGGGCATGTGCACCATGGCCGGTGTCGGCCGCGAGAGCGGAATGGCGGAACAGGCACTGCAGTCGACCTGCCGGTATCTGCTCTTTGAGCATGGCATCATGATCAACTGGCCCAGCTATACCAAATACTATCTGAATCTGGGCGAGGTTTCCTCCTATGTGCCCGGATACAAGGAAAACGGCTCGGTGTTCTGCCACAACAATCCCTGGATCATTATCGGTGAAACCGTCCTGGGACACGGCGATACCGCCTTTGACCTCTATAAGCGGATTGCACCGGCTTACATTGAGGATCAGAAGCTGCACCGGACGGAGCCGTATGTCTACAGCCAGACCATCAACGGCAGGGACAGCTTCCGTCCCGGCGAGGCCAGAAACAGCTGGCTGACCGGTACGGCCGCCTGGAACTTCTACGCGGTCAGCCAGAGCATTCTGGGCATCAAGCCGCAGTTTGAGGGCCTCATGATCGATCCCTGCCTGCCGGAGGAACTGGACAAAGTCGAGGTAACCCGCCTGTTCCGCGGAAAACGGTATGAAATCGAGATTGAGAACCGGGCCGGCGGTGAGAAGGGGAACGTCACCGTGTACGTCAATGACCGGAAAATTGAGGGACAGACCATTACCGCCGCAGATGCGGATACCGATGTGGTCCGTGTCCGGGCTGTTGTCGACTGAGAGCATCAGTGTTTCGGAATACAAAAAAGGTCATGCCTTTACTGGCATGACCTTTTTTAATTTGCTTTACCGGAAACAGCCTTCTGTCCGCCATATTGGGGCAGATCCGCTTACTCGAGGAAAAACATCTGCTTCAGTTTGGGCTGAGCACCGGTCTCCGGATCCATCTGCAGATCCAGAACATCTTTCATGTATTCGTTCCAGCGGTCTACGATGGGGCTTTCGGCCTGAACGCGCTCGGCATATGCGATGCCCTTTTCGCATTCATAGTAGCCAAAGACATCCGTTCCGTCACTCCAGATCGTGTAATTGGAAATGCCGGCATCCTTGAGAAGCTGACGCATCTCCGGCCAGATCTCATCATGTCTGCGCTTGTATTCAGCCTGCATGCCTGGGAGGATACGTCCTTTCCATGCAAATCGTTCCATAGTTTCCTCCTGATATCATTTTTCTCTCCTGATTGGGAGAGATCTGCTGCTGACAGGATACATCGAACGTCGGCGTTTGACAAGTCTTTTCTGCCGGAACCAGTCACTTTTTGGAATCCGGTGTTTTCACCTTCTGGAAAATCAATATGCACTTTTTGGTCAATATACTACATTTACAAGCTAAAATTTGTGCATATAGTCAATGACTTTCTTTGGCTGCCTAGCCCGTGGCTCGTCGAATTTTCCGTGCCCCCTTTGGAGCCACATCCCAGAAGACGATGCCTTTGTAAGTGGAACCATTTGAGATTTGCAACAAGGACATTCGAGTGGATCCACATGGAAAGCCCGTATCGTAGCACCACGCCACTGGGCCGGAAACGCATGTTTGTTGACATTTCAAGGTTTTTGGGTTAGAATAAACCTTATAACAGGGGGAACATATGAACCTGTCTTTGATTTCTAACCTAAATCTCGGATTATCGTAACTAACTATTCTCTTCCTCTTCCTCTTTCTCTTCCTCTTCATCACCCATTCCAAGCATTTCAAGAAAGAGCTGATCTCTTTTGCTCGTAGATGTAGTCCATTCTACTGCGTTGTTACTTGATTTAACTTTTACAGTTTCAACTGCATCAAACCATTCGAGAATGTTGTGTAGTGATGTTTCCTCAACCCATTTTTTCAATTCCCGCTCTTCTTTGAAAATTTCTGCCTTGTCATGATCTTTGTCTCCCTTAGGTAATGCTAATATTGTTTTCATGTAGTTTACTTTGGATTCAAACGTCTCATGCATGCTGAGCGCTTCAAAATGAACCAATAGTTGACCGTCGAAAGTATCGTCATCCCAGACTCTGGTTTTCTTTCCTCCAATATGTCCTTCAAAGTTCTTGATCATCTCTTCAATATATTCGCGTTTTCGGAACTTAATTAGAGCTGATTCAATGTCCCTTTCTTGATCTGCTACCAATACTATGTAACCTGAGTAGCGAAGCTTTTTGTCATAGTTCTTTTTCTGAGCAGTTATTTTCGTTATTTTGCCGTCTGAATCCCGTTCAATATTCATGTATTTCTTTGCAAATGTTTCGATAGCTTGTCTATCTTCTCCTAATGCCTTGCCTAATTTCAGATCTTTCGCATATGACATAAAGGTTTCCCTGAAATATACATCATCTTTTGCTTTGTTGACCGAACTG
>DGWH01000086.1:446-32253 GCA_002395225.1 Christensenella sp. UBA4263 | reverse complement strand
CTGCCGCTTCTGCCGGAACTGCCGCGTATGATCCGAATGCTGCCGCTTCTGCCGGAACTGCCGCCTATGATCCGTATGCGGTCGCTTCTGCCGGAACTGCCACGTATGATCCGAATGCTGCCGCTTCTGCCGGAACTGCCGCCTATGATCCGTATGCCGCCGCTTCCGCCGGAACTGCCACCTATGATCCCTATGCGCAGGCACCCGCAGCTGTTCCTCCGGCCAATACCGCTGCGCAGGCCGCTCCTGTCCAGCAGGCACCGGCCGCCGTTCCTCAGGTCGTCACCTACCGTTCATCCGGCGGATTCCTCAGCATCGGTGATGAAGGGTACCAGATCGGCGTCGGTGTTTCAGATGTCTATCCGCAGACGGAAATCAGCTTCTGGAATCTCCCGGCCAATCCATCTGATGCTGATTTCTGGGCCGCCCTCACCCGTCCCATGACCTATGTCAATATCGGCGAGCAGGAAGTCGCTTCGATCTTTGATTCTCCGTACGACGGCCGCTCCAAGCTCGGCTCCGTCGCCGGCGTTTCCCAGGGCCTCAATGTGCTGACCACGAGAAACGACGGCTGGTCGCTGGTCGAGGCTTACCGCAACGAAGACGGCGCATTTATCCGCGGATACATCCGGACCAACAAGCTGATTCTCTCCGATGTCAATACCACGTACGGCATTGTGGTCGATAAGCGTTCACAGTCGCTGGTCGTTTACATGAATGGTCAGCGCGTCGGTTCCTGTCTGGTTTCAACCGGTCTGCCCACTGTCGACAATCTCCAGCGCGAAACACCGGCCGGCGAGTTCAAGATTGCCACCCGCCGCGGCACGACAGCCTATACCGCAAGACAGAAAGGCTTTTCCAGATACACCATGCGCATAAACAACAATGTGTATCTCCAGGAAATTCCGACCACCAAACAAAAAGGTTCAGATTACAGCATTCTGGAGAGCTACCTCGGAACCAAGCAGACCCGTGGTACCATCTGCGTGCAGGCCCGTGCCTCTGCCGATGGCGGTATCAACGCGGAATGGCTCTGGAGAATGACGGATACTAACAAAAAAGTCAAGGTTCTCGTCATCGATGACAAGACCCGTGATATGATTCCTGTCGGCAAATAAGGCATTTCCAGGGTCTTTCTGCCTGCAGGCCATGCTCCACCTCAGGCGATACAAGATCCGGCAGCGGGGAAACCCGCTGCCTTTTTTCATCCCGTCTGTAACGCAAAAAGGCCGGAAGGACTTTCCTTCCGGCCTTTTGGTTTCTCATTCGGTGATGAACTCATAGGTAAACTGTTCGCTTTCAATGCTGACATCTGCAAGAACCTGTTTTACCCGGCTCAGGTAGGTTTTCATTTCCGGTGTCATCTCCTCACCGGTCAGGAAAATCAGATGAAGCGGCTCCGTTTCCTCCGTCAGCATATCATACATGGCATCCAGATTTCGCCCGTACCATCCGGGATAAGACAACAGATGCTGAAAATAAATCTGAAATGCCGCCGGCGTGGCGATATTTCTGCAGTCCACTTTGATTTTTCTCATTTCTTTGCCTCCTCCACCTGAACAAAGGTCTTGTATTTATCTTTTGTCAGATAAATCAGTCCATCTGAACTGTACACAAGCCGATGATTCCCGCGTTTCCCGTTGACCGTATCCACATCGCACTCAAACCAGACCCGGTCCTCAGCCGCAGGCAGCAGCCCTTCCCGATTCCGGAAAACTCCGCCGCCAATCGTGAACTCGGGGGCCACTTCTCCCATATTATCCCGCTTGTTGCTGAAGCCGAGGGATTTTGCATCCTCAAGTGAAATGTAATTCACCGGCAGCTCCCCGTACTCAAAAAGATACGCGGACACATTTTCCCAGTCGGTATAGCTGTTCCCCTGTTCCGGCTTTTTGGATGTCTGTAAGGTGCTGTTTGTTTTCCCGGAAGCCTTGTTTTCCCGGTTTTCTTTGGCTTCTCCCGATTTTTTTTGTGACAGAATTACTAAAATATCATCAAATGTGTTATAATGATCTAAAGTATAATATAGAAGTCCATCATTGGAGAAGATGATCCGGCTTCTTCCCCGGTACCCGCCCTCGTAGTTAATGTCGCACTCCGTCCATTTTCTCCCGTAGGCCTCCGGCAGCTGGCCCTCATAATTTCCGTACCGGTCTCCTCCGATGGAACATCCCTCTGCCACATCCCACAGATTCCCCTGGCGTGAGACCCATCCCAGAGCCTGCGCCTGTTTCTTCGTAATATAGTTTTTCGGCAGCCGGCCATACTTGGCCAGATAGACCGCTACCTCTTCCAGTGAGGAATACCATCCGTCACGATCGACCGGATACTCCTCTTCCCGCACAATAAGCTCCGCCAGTGCCAGTCCGCTGACGGTGACCATGATGAGAAAAAACAGAAGAATCCGTTTTCCTATTCCAATCCTGTGATTTGCCTGCCCGATCAACCCTTTGGTCCCCTTCCATTCCTGATATTCCGACAGATGTCGGTCAGTATAGTTTAGCATATCCTATCTGCCTGTTCAAGGAGAACAATCATGAACGAAAGCCGTTTTGAGCTTTTCTCCATGTTAATCGAAAGCTCAATCAAATCCATCACCCGACTGAAAGGGATCTTCATGGAGACGTACAATCTTTCGGCAACCCACGCCCGGTGCCTGACCGCGCTGCTGAATGAGAGTCCCATGAATCAGAACCAGCTTGCCGAAAAACTGGCCATTGACCGTTCGCAGATCTCCCGGATCCTGAAAGATCTCCTCGAGCGCGGCTTTGTCATGTCGGATGATGCCAATCCGTACAAGAAAGGGTATCGCCTGACTGAAAAGGGCCACAATTCCGCCCAGATTCTTTTTGATACCATTCTCAAAATCAACAATTACGTCAGTGATGACATTCCGGAGGAGGATATCCGGGTCTTCTATAAGACACTTGAACAGATCAATTCAGGTCTCAAGCAGGCGACCAGACAGTTCGCCACCCCCGAGCAGATGCTTGCCCGGCCGGAGACACCGCCGCCGGAAAAAGATCCCCCGGACAAGGAATCCTATATCGCCTCTTTTCAGGATCTCCTCCCCTCTGATTCCTGACCGGAAAGAAAGACAAGCCGTCCCTATGACGGCTTGTCTTTTTCAGTTTTCCCTGTCAGTACATCTCCTCCAGCCGGATCAGCCGGATTTTGCCGTTTTGGGCTTCCTCAATCAGCCAGTCCGGAAATTCACTGACGGAAAAGAACAGAATCTGCGCCACCCGAACCTTTTTGAGGCGGGCATTTTCCCATGCCTGCACCGCATCCAGTGCGTTTCGGTCCATCGCCCCGCGCCGGAATCGGCATTCGCCGATCACTGCCTCCCTGCGTGTACTGTCAAGACCCGCCACATCGATCTCCATGGGTTCCCGAGTCCCGGGATTGGTTCCCCACCAGCTCCCGACGCTGGTCACTTTGCAGGGGAAAACACCGAGAATCCCCAGTCCCAGGGTGTACTGCCTGCACATTTTTTCAAACACGCTTTCCATAAAGGCAGCCAGCTTCGGCCGCACATTGCGCTGCACATACAGGCGTCCCTCATCACTCTCAATGGCCTCCACGGCCTCCGGAATAAAGCGGTACCAGAAACGAAGCATGTCATCCGCCAGGATATAGCGGCTTTTCTTCTTGTTGTTTTCCTCGGTCATGGCATGCCGGTGCTCCACTATTCCCGCTTCCATCAGGGTTTTGAGATAGCGGGAAACGTTCCGGGAAGGGATTCCTGATTCTTCGGCAATCTCCCGTACCTGATTTGCCCCGGCGGCGAGAAGTTCAAGGATGCGGCCGATTTTTTCCTCCTCCTGAAACGCCAGGACAACTGCATTTTTCGCTTCCTCGTACAGCGGACCGGATTTGGAGAAAAACAGGGAGACAATGTTCTCCTCCAGGCTTTTGTTTTCATCAAACAGCGAAATATACTGGGCGACACCGCCTGTCAGGCCATAGGCAACCGCCTGGTCATACGCCGGCCAGGAAGGCAGAAACAAGGCGGTCTGGCGGTAATCAAACGCCTCCAGTTTCAGCTGCATCGTACAGCGGCCGCCCAGCGGGCTCCCGGGTCCCAGCACTTCCTTTTCCATAAAGCCGTCCGAAGCCCCGCACAGAATCAGGAACATTTTCCCCGACTGCCAGTGTTCATCGATGTACTTTTGCAGCGTCAGCAGGATGTTCCTGTCCTTTCCGGCCAGCGCCGGAAATTCATCGATGACGACGACGAGCCGCTCGCTTTGACTCTGAGCGCCCAGAAAATCGCAGAGCTCCTCAAAGGACTGAAAGGCGGCTGGTTCATGATCCGGTGTCAATGTTTTCACGGCGTGCTGACCAAACAGTTCCACATTGCGCCCGACGGTCGTCTTCCGGGCAGTAAAAAACACCGCCCTTTCCCCCGTGCAGAACTGCCGGAGCAGGGTGGTCTTCCCGATACGTCTGCGTCCATACACGACGCCCATCTGAAAGCCGTCCTTCTGATACGCCGTTTCCAGAGCCTGCAGTTCCTCCTGCCGGCCAATAAACCATGTCATATTCATTCTCCTCTTATGGGCCTCAAAGCTGATCTCCTGCCGGAGCCGCTTTATCCCGGCCCGAATCTGACCATCTGCCGCGGCGCGGCAGGGTCGCTCCCATTTCAACCGCATTCCGGTATAGGATCAGCGGATAACAGAAATTATGGTGGATGTGCCCGCGCTTGTCAACCTTTTCTGATGGCACCGGCGCAGTTTTGAAGAAATCCCGGGCGGCGGATTGCGGCGCGCGCTTTGTTTCGTTCCGAATAAAACCGGACATTTCTGACAAAGTTTGACAAAGTCGCGCAAAAAGGACGCTAAAAAATAGTTATCCCCTTGCCATAAAATGACTTTGCGATTATAATAAAATAGGTTTGAGTCGGATTTTATCCAAATGCGATAGGAGATTAACTCATGAGAAAAGTACAGTTTACCGAAACGGTAATGCGCGATGCAAATCAGTCTCTGATGGCTACCCGTTTGCCCTACGCGGATTTCGAGGAAATCCTCCCCACGATGGACAAAGCCGGGTATTACTCTGTCGAGTGCTGGGGCGGCGCCACCTTTGACTCCTGCCTCAGATATCTGGGAGAGGATCCGTGGGAAAGACTGCGGAACATCCGCAAGAACATGCCCAATACGCGTCTTCAGATGCTGCTCCGTGGCCAGAACCTTCTGGGTTACAAGCACTATCATGATGATGTCGTTGAGAAATTCGTTGAGCTCAGTATCAAGAACGGTATTGATATCATCCGTATTTTCGATGCCCTGAACGATTTCCGCAACCTTGAAACCGCCCTGATGGCTACCAAGAAATATGCGACTCCCCGTACCATCGCCAGCGGCTGTATCAGCTACACCCAGAGCCCGGTTCACACCGTCGACAAGTATGTCGAAATGTGTGATACCCTGGTCAAGATGGGCTTTGACACGCTCTGCCTGAAGGATATGGCAGGCACCATGAGCCCGTACGAGGCCGAGCACCTCATCAAGGGAATCAAGGACAAGGTCGGCGATGTGCCGGTTATCCTGCACACCCACTGCACCACCGGCATGGCCTATATGACCCTCACCAAGGCCATTGAGTCCGGCGTGGACGTCATTGATACCGCTACCAGCTGCTTCTCCAACGGCACCAGCCAGGCAGCCACCGAGACCATGTTCTATGCACTCCAGCAGTACGGCATTGAGACGGACCTGGATGAGAACATCATCAACAAGGTGAACGATTTCTTCAAGCCCGTCAAGCAGAAGTATGTCGACTCCGGCATGATCAACCCCAAGAGCATGGCCACCGATTCCCAGGCTCTCGTGTACAAGGTACCGGGCGGCATGCTTTCCAACATGATCGCCAACCTGAAAGACATGAATGCCATGGACAAGTTCGACGCGGCTCTGCTGGAGATCCCCGCTGTCCGCAAGGACCTCGGTTATCCGCCGCTCGTTACCCCGCTCAGCCAGATGGTCGGCAACCAGGCCGTGACCAACGTTCTCGTGGGCGAGCGCTACAAGAACATCTCCAACGAAGTGAAGAATTACTTCAAGGGCGAGTACGGCGTGGCTCCCGCCCCGGTCGACAAGGCACTGGAAGAGAAGATCCTGGGTGTTGGCGGAAAGCCCATTGACTGCCGCATCGAAGACTCCAAGCGCACGGGCGAAGACTTTGCCAAGGCGAAAGAGGCACTGGGCGATCTCTGCGAGTCTGAAGAGGATATCATGAGCTACATCTGCTTCCCGGCGCAGGCTGAGAAGTTCCTGAAGGACCGCAAGGCCAAGGCGGAGAAGATCGTCAAGTACACCATTGAAGAAGCATAAGGAGGCAACACGATGACAAGCGGAGTTAAATTGCCTTTGGGCACCGCGCTTCTTGATGCGATCCTGGGTTATGTGGTCGTATTTATCGGTCTTGGCCTCCTGATGGCCGTCATCATGCTGGTCGGCAAAATCATGGTCGCCAAAGCCAAACAGGAAGCTGCTGCTGCAGTCGTTTCCAAGCCCGCCATTCCGGAACCGGCACCGGTTCCCAAGAAGCTTGCCCCCGGCAGCGCCGGTGAGCTCAAGCTCTATGACACGGATCCCCGCGACGCCGCCATGATCATGGCAATTGTCGCCAATAAACTGCAGAAACCTCTCAATGAGCTTCGGTTCAAATCCATTAAGGAGGTCAAATAACGATGAAATACAAGGTAACCCTCAAAGGGAAAACGTATGAGGTCGAAGTAGAACAGGGCGAAGCGATTCTCCTTGATGAATATGAGGCCATTGCCCCCGCGGCACCGGCACCCGCCGCCGCGCCCGCTGCTGCTGCGCCTGCCCCGGCTGCGGCCCCCGCACCGGCGGCACCTGCCCCCGCGGCTGTTGCCGGCGAGCAGGTCGCATCCCCGATGCCCGGAACAATCGTAAAAGTCAATGTAAAAGCCGGTCAGGCGGTTAAGTCCGGTGAGGTCCTTATCGTTCTTGAAGCCATGAAGATGGAAAATGAAATCATGGCTCCCCATGACGCCACGGTCGCACAGGTTCTGGTGGATGTCGGCAGCAAGGTGGATACAGGATCTGCACTCGTAGTACTTGGATGATGGAGGGAAATAGCAAATGTTGAATTCCCTTGCCTCCCTGGTAACTGAATCCGGCTTTGCCGGTGTTCTGGCTGCCGGCGGATATAAAAACCTGATCATGATCATCATTGCCTGCGTTCTTCTGTACCTGGGCATCAAGAAGCAGTATGAGCCGCTTCTGATGGTCGGTATCGCCGTCGGGTGTCTTCTCTCCAACATCAGCTACTTTGAAGGTCTCCCGGCTGAGCTCAACGCTTCCAATGCACTGTATCATCCCGAACTCTGGGCGGATTTTCTGAATGAAGCCAGTCCCTATGCGCACAACTACGGACGCATCATGTCACAGGGCGGACTGATTGACATCCTGTACATCGGCGTCAAGGCCGGCATCTATCCCTGCCTGATCTTCATCGGCATCGGCGCCATGACCGACTTTGGTCCGCTGATCTCCAACCCCTCCTCCCTGCTTCTCGGTGCGGCTGCCCAGTTCGGCGTCTTCTTCGCCTTCATGGGTGCTAATCTCCTCGGCTTCACCGGAAATCAGGCAGCCTCCATCGGCATCATCGGCGGTGCAGACGGCCCGACGGCCATCCTGACCACCACCCGTCTTGCCCCTGAGCTCCTCGGCCCCATCGCGGTGGCGGCGTACAGCTATATGGCGCTGATCCCGATGATCCAGCCGCCGATTATGCGGGCCCTCACCACGGAGGAAGAGCGCAAGGTCAAGATGACGCAGCTGCGTGAGGTCACCAAGACAGAAAAGATTCTGTTCCCCATCATCGTGACCATCTTCGTCGTTCTCCTTCTCCCCTCCACCGCTCCCCTGATCGGCTGCCTCATGTTCGGCAACCTGCTCAAGGAAACCGGTGTGACCGAGCGTCTTTCCGATGTTGCTCAGAACGCCCTCATGAACATCGTCACGCTGTTCCTCGGAATCAGCGTAGGCGCCACCATGATCGGCTCGAACTTCATCAACCTCCAGACGATCTACATCGTCGTCCTCGGCCTGATTGCCTTCTCCTTCAGCACCATCGGCGGTCTTCTGGTTGCCAAGCTCATGTACAAGCTTTCCGGCGGCAAGATCAATCCGCTGATCGGCTCGGCCGGCGTTTCCGCCGTCCCGATGGCCGCCCGTGTCTCTCAGCGTGAAGGTCAGAAAGCCAACCCGTCCAACTTCCTCCTCATGCACGCCATGGGACCGAACGTTGCCGGTGTTATCGGTTCAGCCATCGCCGCAGGTTTCCTCCTGAGTGTCTTCGGCTGATACAAAAAAATCACGGAGCAGAATTCAATTCTGCTCCGTTTTTCTTTGCTCATTCCGCCGGACCGATGTGGTAATCCAGGTCCTTTTCAATCAGCTTCTCGAACCGGTCAACACTGACGGGTCTTGAAAAATAGTACCCCTGCGCAAATTCACAGCGCATGTCTTTCAGGAGATGATACTGTTCCGCGCTCTCCACTCCCTCGGCGACACAGGTCACCTCGAGGAATCTGGCAATATCGATCACCAGATCCACCATTTTCCGGCTCTTCTGGTCTTTTTCCATGTTGCGCACAAACTGCATGTCCAGTTTCAGCACATCAAACGGCAGCTGCGTCAGCATGTTCAGGGAGGAGGAACCGACACCAAAGTCATCCATGGCAATCTTATATCCGCTCTTGCGCATGTTGTTGGCGAATTCAATCAGGCGCTCCGCGTTGCTGGAATAGGCAGACTCCGTAATTTCCAGTGAAAGCGCGTCCGGCGTCAGGCCATTTTCCTCCACAATGTCTTTGAGCTTCTGTTCCAGGTGTTCATCAAAGATATCAATATGTGAAACGTTGACGGACACCGGCAGAACAAAGCCGTATTTGTCCCGCCATTTCCGGATCTGAGCGGCCGTTTTCCGCCAGATATAATCATCCACCAGCTGAATGATGCCGTTCTTTTCAAAAACCGGGATGAATTTGTCCGGGCCGATCAGGCCGTATCCCGGATGATTCCACCGGACCAGCGCCTCCGCGCTGGAAAGCCGCGGAACCTCCTTCTGAATGTCGAACTTCGGCTGATAATAGACCAGCAGCTCTTCCTTTTCAATAGCCCGCCGGATATCATAGACCAGCCGTTCCTCAAAGACGCTCTTTTCCATCAGGTTGGCATCATAAATGGCAATGGAACGGGTATAGTCCCCCCGCAGCTGGTCACACGCCTTTTTGGCCCGGTCAAACCATCTCTCCGGTTCAATATCATGGTCGACGTGCAAATACACCCCGATGCGCACGCGGAACTGCTGCAGTTCCGGCAGGGAAAGCACCTCATCCATCGCCGAAAGAATGGCATCATACCCTTCCAGATGCTTGCAGTAGACATAAAAATTGTCCACCCCGCTCCGGCAGACAATTCCGTCTGTTTCCGGCTTCAGTTTCCGCAGGGCATCCGCGATCTGCTGGAGCAGTCTGTCGCCGAATTCACGGCCGTATATTTCATTGATCAGGTGAAAATGCTCCACGTCCAGTACCAGTGCATCCCGTTCTTCCCGTCTGGTATAGTCAAGAATCTGGCGGACATACTGGAAGAAAAATTCAGGGGTATACAGGCCGGTCAGCACATCATTTTCCGTCGACCGGACCAGCATCCGGTCAAAGGAGAGCTCGATGACCCGGTCACATTTGGCCAGTATCAGTTCCGGCGCCTCCAGGGATTTGGAGATGAAGTCAGCGACTCCGATGCGGATGGCGTACAGTTCCATCTCTGTATCCGAGGTAATGACCGTTACCGGAATTGACTTGTATTCATCTGTTTCAAAATACAGATCAAGAAATGCCGTCCGGTCATCCTGATTCTCGTTCATATCCACAATCACCAGAGAGATCCGTTCCTTATGGAGATGAATGAAAGCCTCTGCGCCGGAACAGACAAACTGCAGATCATACTTTGGCTGCAGCGCCTCTCTCAGCAGTTCCCGGTTCTTATCATTTTTTTCAATAATCAGGATGCTTCTTTTGATTTGACCAGAATATCTAATTGCGGTTTTCAACCTTTCCGGTCTCCCTTCTATCTATACATTTCAACATCTTCCTGCCTGTTCCAAGATCGGCGGCACGTCCGGTCCGCGTCTGTCCCGGACGGACCGCGCCCCTGCGGACAAATGCGCGGTTCAGCGGAAACACCCCGCTCAGTCACCGGGGCATCTGACCGTTTCATCCTCCGTTTTGGAAAACCTCTGACAGTTCTGCTGGTGATCCAACGATGTATTCTAACTGATTTATTTTACCCACAATCTGTCATTTGTAAATATCATTTCATCTTTTTTGTATGTTTTTCATTATATTTTCATTATATAACATAGTACGATTTATGCCTTATCGCAGGCGGCCGTTCCGCTGTTCCAGCTGCAGCAGTGCCCGTTTCCGATCAAGTCCTCCCGCATAGCCCGTCAGCCGTCCATCCGCGCCAATCACCCGATGACACGGAATCAGCAGCAAAACAGGATTTCGTCCCACTGCATTTCCCACCGCACGTGCGGACACGTTCCGGCCGGACCGTACTGCGGCCTCTCTGGCAATCTCCCCATACGTCCTCGTCTCCCCACAGGGAATCTCCGGGAGCAACTGCCAGATCAGCTCACAAAAGGGCGTCCCGCTTGTCCGGACGGGCGGACAAAAATCAGGGCTGTGCCCGGAAAAATACGCCGTCAGCCATTGTTCTGTTTGAACGAAAACCGGGCATCTTTTTTGGAGGGCAAAAGACTCATCGGCCGATTCCGCTTCGCGGAAATCTGGATCCGGCCCCCGGTCACGGAATGAAACGGTCCCATCTCCGGGAACATTTCCTTTTCCACACTGCTTCCGTTCCTCAAACCAGAGGCCGGTAATGGCCTCCCCGTCACTGGTCAGGTGAATGCGTCCCAGAGGAGAGATCCAGTCAGAGCGGTACATTGAATCACCTCGTTCCTTTGCCGTCCGGTTCCCCGGCTCGGCGCTGTCCCTGCATGCGGCACGGACCTTCCCGGCCTGAGGGCGAATAAAAGAATGGATACGGCTGTCCGTATCCATTCTGTTTATGCATCCAGCTTGCACAGCTTCTCGCGTTCGGAGAGAATGGTCTCCACCAGTGTACCCGTATCCACCATTTCTTTTTTGCCGCGCAGCAGCTCCACCAGTTCACAGACCGGATTAAATATCGGCGTCAGTGCCAGATTGCCGATCGAGCCCTTCAGCGCATGGGCTGCCTCAAACGCCGCGACAGCGTCTTTCTTCTCAACAGATGTCCTGAGCTTTTCAAAATTCTCATCCGAAAGCCCCAGACGGACCATTTTCAGATAAAAAGCTTCACTGTTCAGGCAGCGCCCCAGTCCTTCCTTTACATTCGCGCCGTAATCCCTGAGTGTCTCTACTGTCAGCATTTTTTCTTTCCTCTCTCCGGCCTGGCCGGGTCTCCTCTCTGGATCTTCCTTTGGTCTTTCGCCCGGGCAATGGCCCGCCGTCCTGCGGCAGGGCCGCTCAGCCCCGCTGCTCCATTTCTTTCTCAATCAGCTTTTCAAAGCCTGCCGCATCCACCGGCTTTGAGAAATAATACCCCTGAACCACATCGCAGCCGACCCGCCTGACCAGTTCATACTGCTCCTGATCCTCGACTCCCTCAACAATGGTCGGAACGTTCAGCGCCCGGGCCATTTCAACCACCAGTTCCACAATGCGGTAGCCCGTTTTGGAGGTAACAATGTTCCGGACAAATTTCATGTCGATTTTCAGTGCGTCGATCGGCATCAGGCAAAGCATGTTCAGCGAGGAATACCCGGAACCGAAATCATCCATCTCGATTTTAAATCCGGCATCGCGCAGTGCATTGACGGCCTGGAGCATCTGGGCGGTATCCTGGGAATAGGCCGACTCCGTCACCTCCAGCACCAGGTCATCCATCGTCAGGCAGTTCTCGCTGACAATGTCCCGCAGCAGATCACACAGGCTGCTGTTGAACAGGTCCTTGCGTGACACGTTGACCGATACCTGCAGATTCAGTCCGTACTGTTTCTTCCAGACACACAGCTGACGGGCTGCCTCTCTCCAGACATAATTATCCACTTTTGAAATGAGGCCGTTTTCCTCAAAAAGAGGGATAAAGGCACCTGGACTGACAAATCCCAGTTCCGGATGAATCCAGCGGACCAGCGCCTCCGCGCTGACCAGCACCGGCCGGTCCCCCTGAACGGCATACTTGGGCTGGAAATACACGATGAACTGACGTTCCTCAATGGCCGTATCCACATCGGCAATCAGGCGCTCATTCATCAGCTCACGCTGATGCAGGGCCTCATCGTAGACCATGACATCCGTCTGATAATTCCCGCGGATGCTGTCACAGGCGGAGCCGGCTGCCTCGGCATACCAGCCGACCGGATGATCCGTGCCAATCTGGCAGTAGGCGCCCATCCGGATGCGCAGAATGGACTGGTGTTCCCCATCCCGCACGCAGCCGCGAATCCTTTCGAGGATTGCGTTCAGGTCCGCGCCGTGTTCAATCAGAATGTAGAAAAGATCCGCATCCGCCCGGCAGCCGATTCCCATATTCTCCTGCAGAATCTGGCGGATGCCGTCTGCCAGCGTACACAGAACCTGATCGCCGAAGGCCCGTCCATAGACCTCATTGGCAATCCGGAACCGGTCCACATCCACGGCCAGCATATCAAAGGACCGTTCTTTTTCACTGTCCATCAGGCGCCGGCTGTACTCAAAGAAGAAGCTGCGGTTATACAGCCGGGTGAGGGGATCATGTTCCACATCCTTGATGATCTCACGATCCTCCACGAACTCAATAATCCGGCGCACCCGGGCCAGGATGATGTCCGGCATGTCATACGGCTTCTTGATGAAATCCATGGCCCCCAGCTGGAACGCTTCCAGTTCCATCTCATTGTCACTGGTCAGCACGATAATGGGAATGGAATGGATCCGCTCATCTTCCGCCGCCAGACGCAGGAACGTAATTCCATCCATGACCGGCATGAGGATATCCAGCAGGATCATGGAAACCCGATACTCCTCCGAATGCAGAATATCTATGGCTTCCTGACCGTTTTTGGCAAAAATGACGTTATAGGATCCTCTCAGAATAAAGCCCAGCAGCTGCTGGTTGACCAGTTCGTCCTCCACGATCAGGACGGTTCTTTTGCTTCTGCGGACGATTTCATCTGTATTCATCGCTTAACTCCTTACATCTGGAAATGCGGCTCTTAAAAACGTCTACAGTGTAACATAACCATCATTTGTTTTCAACTGACACAAGAAAGAAATGCAGGCTAACCGGCCTGCCGCGGACCAGCCGGTCACGTAACCATCTGAAACGGGGGCGATGCCCGGGCACTGTCCGTTCCCTGCAGGAAACCCGGTTCGGGGGTTGCGGGAATTTGGAGGAACATGCTATAATGCGTCGCATCTCAGCTCCTGTGCCGCAAAATGACGGTTCAGGACTGCACGCTATCCCGGACACTGCCCGGTCATCGGAAAGGAAATCCAGTCATGTACCGTATCATGTCGCCTGATGAAGCAGTCTCACTCATTCGTGACGGGGACTGCATCTGCGTCAATTCCTTCGTCGGAATTGAAAACCCCGTCGTTCTGCATGAGGCCCTGTATGAACGCTATCGGAAAACCCATTCGCCCAAGCATCTGACCATGGTTTCAAGTGCCGGTTTCGGCGTGTGGGACGAGGAACGCAATGCGGAGGGCTATATCCGCGAGGGAGCCGTGGACCGGCTCATCTGCGGTCATTTCGGTGCCATGCCGTCCACCAAGAAAATCATCCTTGAAAACCGGTTTGAGGCATATAATCTGCCTCTTGGCTGCATTTCACACGCGATCCGCGCCCAGGCCGGCGGTATTCCCGGTGCCCTTTCCAAAATCGGGCTCAATCTGTTTGTCGATCCCCGTCAGGAGGGGCCCGGAATCAACCAGATCTCAACGGATTCCTCTTTCGTCAAGGTCGTTGAGGTGGACGGGCACGAATATCTCTACTACAAGCTGCCCAAAATTACCGTTGCCCTGATCAAGGGCACGGCGGCAGACCGCCGGGGAAATATTTCCTTTGATGATATGTACATGTCCGGCGACGCCCTGTCCATTGCCCAGGCCGCCAAAAGCCACAACGGCATCGTCATCGTCCAGGTCGACCGCATCGTGGACATGCCCTCCCGCCCGAGAAACGCCATTATCCCGGGCTGTCTGGTGGATGCCATTGTTGTCTCCGAGCCGGAGGAAAAGGAAGAGGCCCTTCAGGCACTCACCGGCAGCTTTGAAATTCCATATGAGGACTGGGACACCTGGACCGAGAAGCTGGAGAACCTGACCTCGGCCCACCGGCATGACAGTCTCGCTGCCATGATCATCGGTGAGCGGGCCTCAAGGGAGCTTCACAAGGAAGACATTGTCAATATCGGCATCGGCATTCCGGAAACCATTTCCGGGTTTGCCAGGAAGACCGGCATGCTTGACCATATCACCCTGACGGTTGAGTCCGGCAGCATCGGCGGCTTTCCGGCCTCCGGAAAGTATTTCGGGGCCATGATCGGCGCCGCCTCCGTCTATGACATGGCCAACCAGTTTGATCTTTACAACAACGGCGGTCTTGACATCTGTTTCATGGGTGCGCTTGAGGTCGACCGCTTTGGCAATGTGAATGCACACCGCGGTCCCGGCGCCTATGCCGGCATCGGCGGATTTGCCAACATCACCTCCCGCACCCCCACCGTCGTGTTCTGCATGACCTTCAACACCAAAGGCCTGAATGTGGAGCGGCAGGATGGAATGATCTCCATTCGTGAAAACGGCGCCATCCCCAAATTCGTGGAAAAAGTCCGCAGCATCTCCTTTTCCGCCAAGAATGCCGTGGAACTGGGCCAGAAGGTCCTCTACATCACCGAACGCTGCGTATTCATCCTCACCCCGCGCGGTCTCAAGCTCCTTGAGGTCTATCCGGGAGTCGATGTGCAGCACGACATTCTGGATCTCCTCCCCTTCAGCGTGGAAATTTAACCGCCAAAAACAGCCCCGGCCCCGGGGCTGTTTTTCCTGTCTTTCATTTTGCTGCGCCGCGTCCGGTCACCAGCAGCGCCGCCGCAATGCCTGCTGCCATTCCCGTAAGCTTTGCCGCCAGCAAAGGCGACACCATCTGGGGTTCCACGGCCAGGGTAAACCCGATATGCGCGGCAAACGCGGAGGCACCGGATACCAGTGCCGCGCCGTTAATGACCCGGCTCCGGCTGTCCATGTTCCGGTACATGCCAAGCGCCGGTGTCACGCTGACCGCACCCACCAGCAGCGCCGTGGCCCCGTCCGCATTCATCCCGGTCCGCCTGCCCAGCGCCCGAATGGGATGAATCAGAAGCCGCTTCAGAAACTCTGCCAGCGGCAGACTGCCCAGCATCACCACGGCGATGGAGCACACCGTCTTCATCGCCTCCTCCAGCGGAATCATTCCGGGGATCAGCGCGAATCCGGTCAGCGAGCGAACCGCTGCCAGCACCAGTCCGGCCGTGGAAATGGTCCGGATTCCGCCGGCCGCTTTTTCAAAGCCCCGGATCATCCGCTCCGGGAAACGGACCATGCCCAGGCACAGAAGCACCGCCAGAACCAGAACCGGCAGCGACGCCTGAAAAAGCTCGGCCGGACTCAGTCCCTGCACCATTCCGCCCGCAAGGAGGGAAATGGGGAGCACAATCAGGCCGATGAGGATTCCACGGAGGAATTCCTGACGGGCACTGTCCGGAATCAGGGCAATGCCCACCGGAATGGTAAAGATGATGGTGCAGCCAAAGGTGGCCGATAAGATGATTCCCGCAAAGCGGCCAATGGCCGGATTCCGTGCCAGACTCTCTGCCAGCTGATACCCGCCCATATCGATCGCCAGAATCCCGCCGAACGTCCCGGGATCCAGATGAAGAAAGTCACACACCGGCGAAAGAACCGCTGACAATAGGCCGGACAGGGCCGGTACAAGGCACAGGATTCCCGGCATGGACAGGGCAAGCGGCCCCAGCAGCATAAACCCTTCCTCGAACTTTTCCCCCAGGCCGAAGCGGTTGTCAAGCATGCGGTCAATCCCGCCCAGGACAACGCCAAAGGCCATACAGGCCATAATGATCTGATTCATTCTCCTCCATCCGGCCCGTCAGGCACGGCACTTTCCCGGTTTCACCCGTCCAGGCAATGACCATCCGCCCGGGCCGGTCCATGCAGGAGCGGGCGGTCAGTTCGTTCTGCACAGACCGGTCTTTATCCGTTTATCCGTTCTCTGGCCATATACCAGGCAAGCACATGATCGGTCTGTTCAAAGCGTCCGCTGTGAATCCGCCGCTCCAGTTCCGCGCGGGAAAGCAGTTCCACATTCAGAAACTCGGTTTCATCCAGTTCCTGCGCCGCCACCTTCCGGCAGTTTCCTGCCATAAACAGAAACACCGTATTGTCCGAGATCGTGGCATTGGCCGGCAGGGTGATCAGATGGACAAGTTCATCCGCTTCATACCCTGTCTCCTCCCGCAGTTCCCGTCTGGCCGCCGCGGCTGCCTCCTCAAGACTGAATGCCCGCGCTTCCTGCCCGGTCTGTGTCCGGTCTGTGCGTTCCAGACCGCCCGCGGGAAACTCCGTGGTCACCCGTCCAACGCCCTGCCTGAACTGACGGACACAGATGTACTTTCCGTTTTCATCCGTGGCCACAATCACCACATAATCCCTTTTGCTGTACGAATAATAGGGGGCAAAGACCTTTCCATCCGGGAACCGGTAGGTACAGCGCCTGAAGTCGATCCACTCATCCCTGACCACATGCTCGGTTCTGAGCAGCTCCCAGGCGAGATCTTCCCGGTCTGAAACCCCCGGTTTCTCCATTTCCTCACTCATTCTCTTTTTCTTTCTTCTCCCGATTTTCAGCATTCTTTCCAATCATGGCAAGCACGGCGAGGACAATCCCCGTCACAAACAGAATCTTTTTCATGTTCCTTTGCGTTTATGAACGCCCTCCTTTTCAGGCCTCACTGTTGAGCATTTGCCGGAGCGGCATTACATGAGGCCTGGATTTGACTTCACTGTCGCTGCGCGACAGGGCCGCTCCTTTTCAGGCCTCACTGTTGAGCATTTGCCGGAGCAGCATTGCATAAGGCCTGGATTTGACTTAACTGTCGCTTCGCGACAGGGCTGCTCCTTTCCGGGCCTCAGGGCTGATCTTTTCCCGGAGCAGCTTTTGTTCCGGCACAGATTGACAACCCCTGAATACACACCCGATGTCCCGTTAAGAGTACCATAAATCTCCCCCGTTTTCAATGTCCATCTGCGATTCGCCCGCTCCCCGGACAACCGATTGCCGGCAAATTCCGAATTTTTCCTTGCACATCTTTTGGGGCTTTGGTATAATCAAACTGCCTATTTGTATGGAAACGTATTTGTTCTTTTTTGCACCCGCCGGCAGACTGCCTCTGTTTTCAGTCTCACAGCGGCCGTGTCCTGGTCGGTCCGGCTCAGCACGTTCCGTTCCGGATCCGATTCATTTTTTTCAATCCATCTGAAAGGAGAGAATGTGTCCTCCGGCAGCTGCCGGATGCACTTCCATCATTTTTATGAAATTAAGGCTTCCCTCTCTGCTCGTACTCTTTCTGATTCTTTTCTGTATCGCTTTCGGCATTGCAGAATCCGGGAATCCGGAGATGGTATCAGGCAGTATTGTCAGAACCGCAAAGAATGCCAATCTGAGGAAGGATCCCGGTACCAATGCCCCTCTGGTGCAGCGCCTCAACCGCCATCAGGAAGTGCAGATTCTGGATACCGTTATCGTCGGAAGCGAAACCTGGGTGCGTGTCTCCGTCCGGAACAACCGGCGCGAGGGATATATCCTCATGTCTCTCCTTGAGCCAATCCCCACCCCGTCGCCCACACCGACACCGACGCCGGTTCCGACGCCCTCACCGGTGCCAACGCCCTCCCCGACGCCTACCCCGGATTACTCCAACGTCTCTTTCGATGAAAAGGATCCGGCCGTCATGCGAACCTCGGTGGATGCGAATCTGCGCAAGGACGTCGGCAAGAACAGCGACATTATTCAGAAGGTTCCGCGGCATTCCGTCCTGCGCATTCTGCGGCAGGATGAACAGCACAGCGAATGGATATATGTCAAAATTCAAAAGAGCGGGAAACTGGGCTGGATGATGTCAAACCTCATTGAGCCCATTCCTACCCCGTCACCCACACCGACGCCCACGCCGACGCCGACACCGACCCCCACGCCGACTCCGGTGCCGACCCCCACGCCGGTTCCAACGCCGACACCGGTCCCCACACCGACGCCCGTGCCGACGCCGACACCGACCCCGTCGCCCACGCCGGTTCCCAAAACCGCTGAGGAGTTCAAGGCCGCGGAATACAAGTTCCCTGAAACGCAGCTGATGCGCACCAAGGTCAATACCAACATCCGGAAAGTTCCCAACGGCACACGGCTCGGTTCTCTCAAGACCCACACCAAAGTCACCGTCGTCGGTTCCGTCCGGTTTAATGATGTCATCTGGCTCCATGTGCTGGGGGACAAGGACCATCCCGAGGGCTATATTTCCTCTGAAATGCTGGAGCAGATCCGTCCCGTCGTGCTGACGGAAATCACCGGGCAGGAAATCCTGACCCGCTTCCCCCTGATCTCCTCCGATCCCCTGGGCTCCAATGATCCGGAGGGTCCCATGTTCTCTTATTCGCAGGAGGAGATGAGCCGCTACAATACGGTCAGGCAGGGAGACCGCGGCACGGAAGTTGTCCGAATCAAGGAACGCCTGTACAGCCTCGGCTATTACCGGAATTCCGACAACGTCGGCAATCCGCTGTATACCAGCTCCACCGCTGATATTGTCCGCAGTTTCCAGTGCAACGTCGGCATCGAGCAGACCGGCATCTGTGATCCGCTTACCCTCTGTCTTCTCTTTGATGACCGCATTCCCTCCGCGAAATCCGTCAGTGAAAGTGATGAAGACGGCTATCTCGCCAACAATCGTCAGCCGCTGTATATCATGCGCGCAGAGACCTCACAGTACGATTTCTACGGCTCCATTCAGCTGAGCGTCAAGAACCAGACGCAGAGCCGTGTATCCTCGTTTGCCATCAAGGTCATCCCGAGCCGCTCCGACGGAACCCCCTGCGGATATGCCAATGATTTCAAGACGGAAATTCTGAAAGAATTCGACATCAAGAACATCTCCATCGCGCCGAACTATATCTATTCCGATTTTGAAACCAATGAAACCGCTGACTGGGAATACACCTGGCCGCACCATTTCTGCGTCGCCTACAAGGAATACTTCAGCGGCGCCCAGATCGCCGTCTGCTGGTTCCGTTCCGGCGGCCGCACCTATCACATCGATGATGACCAGCTGGTCTGGGTCCCGGTCGGCTCCTGTTCCGATGAAATCCTCATGCATACCCTGCCTCTTGATCTGACGCTGGAGGAAAACAACTTTGCCGGCGGATGGGATTTTGGCATGACTACCCATTACGTCTACCCGATCTATCAGCGCTACTACGGTCTCCCGCAGGGGGCGTACATTGAGGAGGTTACGGCGAATTCTCCCGCCGAGGATGCGGGACTCGAACCCGGGGATATTGTGGTCGGCATCAACAACCTCACTATTCTGGGAGATGCCACGCTGCGCAAAGCCAGAGGCCGCATGCAGCCGGGCGATATTGCCGAGCTTTATTTCTGGCGCAACGGCACCTACTTTAAGACGGAAATCATCCGCCCTGAACCGCTGGACACGCACCAGATCGAGGACTGATTCCCATTCCCGCCCGGTGCTGCAGCGCCTGTTCCGGACAATGACAAGACAAAAACAACCAGAGGACCCGCGTCCTCTGGTTGTTTTTATGCCGCCGTCAGTTCACCTGTCCCTGGGCGGGTACGATTCGCCCATCTGCCGGATCTCATCCATCAGATCTGCATTTTCCGTGCCGGCCAGCTCATAGACGGAACGTCCGCCGAGTTCCGGCGCCGCCTTCGTGGCCTTTTCCGCAAACGCCTCCCGCACACCGCCGTCCATGAACGTCAGGGTGCAGCCAAAATCCCGAAGGGCCTGCAGCGCCTCTTTTTCCTTCTGCGCAAAACTGTCCCACTCCATCTGTTCCGCCGTCCGGGCCGCCGCACACAGCGCCTCCCCCTCCGCTTCGCCCATCCGGTCATACACGGTGCGGGAAACCAGCAGCACCTCCGGCGCATAGGTATGGCGGTCCAGCAGAATATAGCGGGCGGCATCATAATCTCCCAGATAGACCAGGCTCACCAGATCATTTTCCCCTCCGTCCAGCACCCCCTGAAAGAGCGCTGAATAGACCGAATGCCTTGCCATCCACTGCTGCTTTGCCCCCAGGACACGCAGGTAATTCTGCATGGATTCCGTATTCTCTGCACAAAGCGTCAGCCCCGGCATATCAAAGGGCGAGGCAACCTGCCTGAGGGTATAGAAGCACCGGCCCCCGCAGTTATACCAGCCCAGAACCTTTACCTCCGGGATCCGTGTCTCAATGATTTCCTTCAGTTTCTGCCCCGGCAGACCCCAGAGGACCGCCTGAAGGTGTTCATCACTGTTAATCAGAAACGGCAGCGAAAATGCCGCAAGAGCCGGCACCTTTTCCTCCAGTGTGCGCACTGACACATGCCCCAGGGCCACATCCCCCCGGATAAGGGCATCCAGGATCCCTTTTTCCTCTCCGTAAAGGGATCCGGCCGCTCCCACACTGACCTCAAAGGCATTTCCGGTCGCCTTTGCCAGCTCATCGGCAAGGCGCTGATCCGCCTCCACGACCGGATGCCCTGTTTCACGCACGGTCGCCATCTCCAGTGTCACCGCACCGGCTGAACCCCACAGAAAAAGCAGTCCCAGGAAAAGGACAATTCCCTTTCTCCACATCATTTCATTTCCCCCTCTCATCTCTGGCCGGACCCACCGGACCGCCGTTTGCCTGCTGGTTTTACTATAGCAAATCATCCGGCAGAAAATCAACCGGTTCCGGATACTTTCCCGTCCGGTTTCTCTGAGGTTTTTTCCATGACAGACCGGTGTTTTTCAGGAAAGATTGACAATCTATCTCTCTGTCTTTAGAATACGCATGAAAGGAACAGGAACCAAATCCCCCTGTTAACTCACAGAATCACAGCTGTCTGACCCCGCTCAGGCAATAAAAACGGAGGATACAGGGCCACGCCCTGTCAGATGCAGATGAAACTCATGATTGTTGGTCTCGGACTGATTGGCGGCAGTATGGCCATGGCACTCAAAAACTATCCGGGACTTGAATGCAACGCCATCACAAGGAATCCGGTTACCCGCGCGGAGGCACTGCGGCTCGGGATTATCCGAAGTGCCTGGGCACTTCCCGAGGATGCACCGATCGAATCCCAGGACATCCTCATGCTCTGTCTCCCGCCGGATGCCTGCGTCGACTTTATCCGGACCCATTCTATGCGCATGCGTCCGGGTTCCATTCTGACCGATGTCTGCGGCGTCAAACGGCCGCTGAAGGAGGCCATTGATGCCCTGCCGGGACATCCCTTCCATTATCTCGGCGGTCATCCCATGGCCGGAAAGGAACGGGGAAGCTTTGCCAATGCCACCCCCGACCTGTACCGGGGCGCTCACTACATTCTGGTCCCGGATGCGGATGTTCCGCAGGAAGCGGTCCATGAAATGCAGCAGCTCATTCAGTTTATCGGCTGCGCAGACACCATCATCACCACCCCGGAGGAACATGATGCACGGATCGGTTATACCAGTCAGCTGATGCACATCATGGCGCTGGCCCTGTGTGACCAGCACCTGCTCTTTGAGAGTTACGGCTTTGAGGGCGGCTCCTTCCGCGGGGCCACGCGTGTGGCCGCACTGGACCCGGAACTGTGGTGCGAGCTGTTCTGGGCCAACCGGGAAACGCTGGCCGGCCTGATCGACGAGCTCCGAGAGAACCTGGAGGTTTATTCGACCCTTCTCAGGAGCGGCAACAGCGCGGCACTGCTCGAGCAGCTTCGCGCATCCAGCGACCGGAAAAAAGAGTTTGACCGTATTCGCGGCCTTGATCATCTTCATTCCCCGCTCTACAAATAACCCGTGTCAGGTTTCCCTGATACGGACCACATCTGAGGCAGACCCATTCTGCCGGAGAGGAGACCGACCATGCCTGATGTCAGGATCCGGATTCCCGGCACCCCGGGGGAATACCCCGTCATGATTGAATCCGGACTCATTTTCCGCATAACCCCCTGCCTTAAGCCCTTTGAAGGACGGAAAATCGCCGTTATCACAGATGAACACGTGGCCCCGCTGTACGCCGGACAGATCACGGCAGCCATTGAGGCTGCCGGTGCACAGCCGTTTCTGCGCATTTTGCCCGCCGGCGAAACCACCAAATGCATGGAGCAGCTCACGGGAATCTACGATTTTCTGCTGGACAGCGGCATTACCCGCATAGACGCGCTGCTGGCGCTGGGCGGCGGAGTCATCGGCGACCTGACCGGCTATGCCGCCGCCACATATCTGCGCGGCGTCCGATTTATCCAGTTTCCCACCACCCTGCTGGCCCAGGTCGATTCCTCCGTCGGCGGGAAAGTCGCCGTCAATCATCCGCGAGGCAAAAACCTGCTGGGGGCGTTTTACCAGCCGGAACTGGTCCTCATTGATACCGACACCCTCCGCACACTGGATCAGCGGCAGGTCGGTGCCGGACTGGGTGAGGTTATTAAATACGGCTGCATCCTGGATGCCGGACTTTTCCGACAGATTGAGGCCTGCGGCAGCCGGGAAAATCTGGCGCCCCATTACCCGGAAATCGTCGCCCGCTGCATTGAACTCAAGGGACAGGTGGTCTTTGAGGACCCCTATGACCGCGGGCTTCGCATGATCCTCAATTTCGGACATACCCTGGCGCACGCCATTGAAAATGCGGCCGGGTACGGACAGGTTCTGCACGGTGAGGCTGTCTGTATCGGCATGGTGGCCGCGGCCGCCTGGGGCACCCGTCTGGGCATTACCCCGCCGGATACGGAAAACCATATTCGCCGGGTATTGACCGCCTATGCCCTTCCCACGGAGGTTCCCGCCGGTCTCACGACCGAGAAGCTTTTCCCCAGCCTGGCTCTTGATAAAAAATCCGTTGGAAAAGACATTCGCGTCGTCTGTCTTGAGGAAATTGGCCGGGCCCGAACCGTTCCGGTTCCCGCCGCCAAACTGAAAGCGTTTATGGAGCAATCATCATGAATCAGACTGTATCCGGCGCCCTTTCGGGCAATCTTAGCATCATCCCCAGCAAATCCGCGGCCCATCGTGCCGTCCTCCTCGCTTCCCTGGCGTACGGGGAAACCGTCATTGAACCCCTTCAGCTCTCCGAGGACATCAGCGCCACCCTGTCCTGCACCCAACAGCTGGGACTGACCCGCGGCAGTGCCACGGCCCCGGCCACTCCCGGCTTTGTCCGGATGCGGATCATGGGCCGGTCCAAAAACGAAGAAAAGCGAAATACCCGGACCCTTGACTGCGGGGAATCCGGTTCAACCCTTCGCTTTATGCTGCCCCTGGCCCTGGATGGCCGCGGACCGGTCCGGTTCCTCGGCCGGGGCCGTCTCATGCAGCGTCCCCTCAATGTCTACGAGGATCTGTTCAAGGCCCAGGGCATGTTCTGGCAGCTGCGGGGCAATGAGCTGACCGTGGACGGGCAGCTCAATCCGGGCCACTACGCCCTTCCGGGGGATATCAGCAGCCAGTTCTTCACCGGTCTCCTGCTGGCCCTCCCGGGGCTTTCAGAGGACAGCGAGATTGAATGCCTCTCCCCCCTTGAGAGCCGTTCCTATGTGGAGCTGACACGCAAGGCACAGGCCAAGTTCGGCATCCGGTCAAAGTGGACCGAGGATGGCCAGCACCTGATCATCCCCGGCCGCCAGCAGCCCCGTACCCCGGGTTCCGTCCATCTTGAAGGGGACTGGAGTCACGCGGCCTTCTACCTGGTGGCCGGCGCCATTGCCGGACAGGGCATTACCCTTTCCGGACTGGATTTTGATACGACCCAGGGCGACATTGTCATTCTCTCCCTCCTGCGGGAGATGGGGGCACGCATCAGCCTGGCGGAAAACTTCGTTACGGTTACCCCCTCACAGCTGCACGGCATCACGGCAGATGTCAGCCAGTGTCCGGACCTCGTTCCCGCCCTGGCCGTTGCCATGGCCGCCGCCGGCGGGGAAAGCCGGATTGTCGGCGCCGGCCGCCTCCGTCTCAAGGAAAGTGACCGTCTTCGCGCCGTCGCCATGGCCCTTCAGTCCCTCAAGGCGATCTGTTATGAAGAGGATGACGGGCTTGTCATCCGCGGCGGCCTCCCTCTTCATGGCGGCACGGTAGATGGCTGTCACGATCACCGGATCGTCATGGCCGCGGCCATTGCCGCGGCGCTGGCCCGGGATCCCGTCACCATCACGGACGCGGAGTGCGTGGCCAAGTCCGCACCGGCTTTCTGGGAAGAGTTTGCGCATCTTGGAGGAATCATTCATGAGGGGTAATTTTGGCGAGCACTTTCGCCTCACCATTTTCGGCGAATCCCACGGGCCGGGAATCGGCATCGTCATTGACGGAATTCCCGCCGGCACACCCATCGATGAAAACGAAATCGCCCGATTCATGGCCCGGCGCGCACCGGGCAGGGATCCCACGGCCACAGCCCGCCGGGAAGCGGATCAGGTGGAAATTCTCTCCGGCGTCCTTAACGGGCGTGCCTGCGGAACACCGGTATGCGGCCTCATCCGCAACACCAACATGCACAGCGGTGACTACCGTTCCCTGGTCGGGCGCATGCGTCCCGGTCATGCGGACTACGCCGGACAAATCAAGTACGGCGGCTTCAATGACCCCCGCGGCGGCGGACACTTTTCCGGCCGCCTGACGGCGCCGCTGGTCTTTGCCGGCTCCATCGCCCGGGCCATTCTGCGTGAGCGGGGGATCACCATCGGCTCACACATCGCGCGCATCGGGCCCGTTCATGATGCGCCCATGGACAGTGTCCGCCCCGATCCCGCTCTTCTCAGCCGTCTTTCCGCCTCCTCCTTCCCGCTCATTGATCCCGGCACGGAGGCGGCGATGCGGCAACATGTGGAAGAGGCCAAATCCGCGCTGGACAGTGTGGGCGGATGCGTTGAGTGTGCCGCCGTCGGCGTTCCCGCCGGCATCGGCTCCCCGTTTTTCGGTTCGGTGGAAAGTGTCTTTTCCACCCTCGCCTTTTCCGTTCCGGCCGTCAAGGCCGTGGAATTCGGCGACGGCACGGCCATCGCCGATCTCACCGGCAGTCAGGCCAACGACGCCATGGCCTATGAGAACGGCCGTGTCATCTGCCTCACCAATCACAACGGCGGGGTGACCGGCGGCATTACCAACGGAATGCCGGTTCTGGTCCGGGTCACCCTCAAGCCGACGCCGTCCATCTCAAGGCCTCAGCATACCGTCGACCTGAACACCAAAAATGACACCACTCTGGAAATTCACGGCCGTCATGATCCGTGCATCGTCCCGCGTGCCGCCGTCGTCATCGAGAGCATTCTGGCCATTACCCTGCTGGAACTGTCCATGGATGACGCTGCCACCAGACCTCAGCCTTAAGGAAAGGAACATCTATGCAAGTACCTGATATCGCCGCATCGCGCAAATCCATTGACCGGATTGATACCCAGATTGTCCATCTGTTTGAGGAACGGATGCGTGTTTCAAGAGATATTGCCCTGTACAAACAGGCACACCACATGGACATCCTGAATCCGGCCCGGGAACAGCAGGTTCTCAAAGCCCGGGTCGAACAGCTGGAGGACCACACGTTTGATAATGGCATTGTGGAACTGTTTGAGACCCTGATGTCGCTGTCCCGGCAGGAACAGCTCCGCTTTCTTGAGGAACAGATCCACGCCCGGAAAATCGCCTATATGGGGGTTCCCGGCGCCTTCAGCGAAAGCGCCGTCGTCGGCTTTTTCGGTGAGGAACCGGAACGGCACAGCTGCCGCACCTTCCGGGATGTTTTTCGGGCTGTGGCCGATCAGGAGGTCCGCTATGGGGTTGTCCCGGTGGAAAACACCTCCTCAGGGTCCATCAATGACGTCTATGACCTGCTGGGCGAATATTCCTGTCACATCGTCGGCGAAACCCTCCTGCCGGTCGAGCAGAACCTCCTCGTTCTCCCGGGAACCCGGATGGAGGAGATCACGACGGTTTACAGCCATGAACAGGGCTTTGCCCAGTGCCCGGATTTTCTCGCGCAGCACCCGGAATGGACCTGTACGCCGTATTATAATACGGCCATCGCGGCCAAATACGTGAAGGATACCGGGAATCCAGCCTATGCGGCCATCGCCTCAACACTCGCCGCCAGGCATTACGGCCTTGAGGTACTGGTTCCCGGCATCCAGTCCTCTGACATTAACCGGACCCGCTTTATCATCGTCAGCGCCAGCCAGAAATCCATCGGGGTCCCGGACAAGGCCACGCTGACATTTACCCTCCGGCACGAGCGCGGCACACTGCAACATGCCCTTTCCTCTTTCGTGGCGCTCAATTTCAACCTGACCCATATTGAATCCCGGCCCATCAAGGGAAAAAACTGGGAATACCAGTTCTATGTCGACCTCACGGGAAATGTGACCGAGGATACCCTCGCCATTCTCCTGAAATCCCTCAGCACCTTCTGTGAGAACGGACGGCTTCTGGGGGCCTATAAGGCCGCCGCGGAACCTCAGGAGGAAACCAGTTCCCGGCCCTGAATACACCCCGTGCCGCAGACCCTTCGCCGCTTAACCAAAAACGGGCCTGACTCTTTCCGTCAGGCCCGGGTCATTTCACCCACTGCTGATGAAACGGAGGACTTGCCATGCATCTTTTACATGATACGCTGAACCACTTTGTCACCTCCGGCCAGATTGCCGGATATACGGCCATGATTGTCCGGAACGATGAGACCTGCTTTGCAGAAAGCTGCGGATACGCCAATATCGAAAAGAAGATTCCCGTCACAACAGACACCATCTTTCCCATCGCCTCCATGTCCAAGGTCATCACGGTTGCAGGCATCATGCAGCTGTATGAGCAGGGTCTCTTCAAGCTCTGGGATCCGGTCAGGGAATATCTGCCCGGCTTCAGCAGCCCGACCATCGCCAGGGAAAACCAGGACGGAACCATTGACATCGTTCCGGCCGCCGGCGATGTAACCATGCGTCAGCTCTTTACCATGACCAGCGGCGTTCCCTATCCCGGTCCGGAAAACGCCGCCTCCCGGATTCGTCTGAAAAAGGATCAGGAACTGTTCCCGGATGGTCCCGTTTCAATGGACACCACCGCGTACTGTAATCTGGTTGGGCAGATGCCGCTGGCCTTTGAGCCAGGGAAACAATGGATGTATGGCTTTTCCATTGATATTCTCGGGGCTGTGATTGAAGTCCTTTCCGGCATGTCTCTCGGAGAGTACCTGAAAACGAACATCTTCGATCCCCTCGGGATGACCGATACCGGCTTCTTTGTTCCCGAAAACAAACAGGAACGCACCGCCACGCTGTATCACATCAACGACGGCATGACGCCGGACAAACGCCGTTATGCCACGGAAAAGCCTGCTTTTGAAAGCGGCGGCGGCGGACTGTTCTCCACCGTCCGGGATTACTCACGTTTTGCCCAGATGCTGCTGCACGGCGGCACACTGAACGGCGTACGCCTTCTGGGGCGCAAAACCATTGACCTGATTGCCAGAGACCACCTGACCCCTGAACAGCAGATGACACACAACTGGGATACCCAGCGCGGGTACGGATACGGTCTCGGTGTGCGGGTCATGACAAACCCGGAACTGGCCGACATCAACGGTTCCGTCGGTGAATGGGGCTGGGACGGTGCGTTTGGCAACTGGTTCTGCATTGATCCCGCAGAAAACCTGACCTGCGTTTACCTGACCGGCAATCTGCCCGGAGATCACTACCGCTTCATTCCGAAGCTCATGGCCTCCATGTACGCCTCTCTCCCCTGATCCATATAAGTCCATTCCCACAGAGGAAACCCATAAGCTCTAAGCCCGCCGGTTTTCTCTGTGGGAATCCATTTTACGCAGCTGAATCGTTCCAACGGAGGAAAACACATGGCAACAGAACTTGAAATTATGACCCACGCCAAACATTACATTGACCAGATGGCCAACGGCGTCAATCCTCTTACCGGCGAGCCGGCGAACGAGTCCGATATCATCAACAACGTCCGCATCTCAAGATGCCTTTTCTATGTGTCCGATGTCCTGCGGCAGGTCATTGAAAAAGGCGGCCTTCGAAAGAAAGCCGCTGTAAAAAAGGCACCTTTTGCTCTGACTGCCGAGCAGATTGCCGGCTATACCTATGACAAACCACTCGCCGTCACCGCTATTGCAGCCCGTCTCAGTGCTCTAACTGACACTGACAAGATGCAAAATCTCAGCTATAAGATCATTCAGACGTATATGAAAAACATGGGCTACCTGGAAGAGCGCCCTGCGAAACAACCCGGAAAAACCCGTCCGTGGCCAACCGAAGCCGGGTTTTCACTCGGAATCTTCACCGAGGACCGAAACGGCATGAGCGGTCCCTATACGGTCATCCTTTACAACACAGATGCGCAGAAATTCATTCTGGAACACCTCGATGAAATGCTCCGGAATCAATAATTCCGGCATAATTGGCGGCAAACCGCCGCTCCGTTCTGTTTATCCGGCATCGGGAGAGATGCCGCAGAGACAGGCTGCATTCACCTCACTGGAATGCAGCCTGTCTCTGCAATTAAGACCTGTTTTCCATCCCGAGGTACGCTCTGACATCCTCCAGCCTTTTCTTTCCTTCTGTCCGGCCGATCTGGTACACACGTTCCAGCTGCTCCGGGTCGTTTTCCGTGCGCGAGATTCCAAGCGCCTCCGGCGGCGCAATGACCAGAATCTCCCCTTTGTCCGCCTTGTCCCAGATTCCCTGCAGCTGTTCGTTGTAATTGAGATACCGCCTGCGCATAGCCTCGGCAATCTTCGGGTAACGTCTCAGGAGAAAGGCCATGAGTGCCGTCCCTTTTCCCTTTTCTTTCCGATACCCCCTGGGCTGCGTCAGAATAACCACATTCCGTTCATATCCCTGACGCTCCATATAGGGAAGCGGAACTGCCTCAACGATTCCTCCGTCCAGATAAAGCCGCCCGTCTATCGAAACAGGCCGGGATACCACCGGCATTGAGGCAGAGGCTCTCATCCACTCGATATCCTTCCTGCCGCCATCCGTGCACGTATGATACGCAATCAGGCCGGTCGCAATATCGGTTGCCCCGATATAGAATTTCATGGGATTCTCTGCAAACCGGGCACGGTCAAATATATCCAGCTCTTCCGGAAGCTCCCGGTAACAGAAATCCGCCCCGTACAGATCGCCGGTATGAATTAGCGACCAGAGTGAACAATATCGCCTGTCTCTGCCGTATTTCTTGTTATAACGGATTGCCCGCCCGATCTGCTCCGATTTGTAGTTGCATCCAAACGTTGCGCCCGCGCTGATTCCGGCACACCCGTCAAAACGAACCCCATTTTCCATAAACACATCGAGCACACCGCAGGTAAACATTCCCCGCATTGCTCCGCCTTCAAGACTCAGACCATTCAATTTGAATTTCCTCTTCCCAGATAATCAGTTGACGTTTGGGGCTCTGTTCTCAGTTTTGCCCCTTCAGGCTGACTGCCTTCATCCAAAGTCACCTTTATTTTGAAAACCCGTTTCAACAGAAAGACATTATATGGCATCCGGCGGAAAAAATCAAAGCAGATTTCATCCAATTGCCCGCCAGACCGCACATGACCGGCCAGGCATCCGGCAATCAGTCAGGAACTTCCATCCCGTCAATAATTGCCACCACTTCCTCCCAGGTTCTGACCCGGGTCATTCCGTTTGCTTCCGCATCATAGAACCGGTTATGCGGTGCTGTGAACAGAATCTTTCTGTACTGCCCGCCCTCGAGATTATGAATTCCATCATCTATCAGGACATCGCCGCGAATCATCTGCTTTCGCCCGGTAATGATCACCTGATTCCAGGTAAGAAAGGGAAAATACCGGAAGAGAAGCCCGTTCATTTTCTCCTCCACATGTTCCGGCTCTGTTGCCGTCACGATAAATACCTCATGTCCTTTTTTCATGAAATACTCAAGTGCCTCAGCGGCGCCCGGCATTGGTTTGACCGTCTTCCAGAAGCCTTTTTCATAGATCACATCGTAGATCTGCTTTCGGGTTAATCCCGTATACGGCGCCGCCACATTCCACCCCGTAATCTCATCCAGCGTCACATTCCTGTCAAACTTTTCATTTGCCCGCTTCACCCAGGCTTCAAGCAGCTGTTCAATTGTATCATCCATATCTACAAGAATGGTCATTTCTGTCTCCTTTTTCATTCTCCATCTTTGATCCTGTGCTGTTCCGGCTTTCCAGTGTTCCCGATTTACCGCGTATCTGTACTCGTTCAGTCGTTTGTGTATCGTAACACAACAGCTCTGCGGATTCAATCCGATTGTAGACAGCTCACCCGCTTTTCAAATGGCAAAAATCCATCCGGGGATTTTGTTCGTTCTCCTCGAAAAAGGTCACTGACAAAACCTGAGCTGTGAATGGCGATTTCGCAGAAGTGTACAAAAGCCAGTCTTGACAGTCATCCGTGTCCCCTCTATAATCAGCATCGCATCAATCATCGTTAGGGGCGCGTATGCTGAGATGGCCTTATGGCCTGTCCCTTTGAACCTGTGTAGATAATCCTACCGTAGGGAAGCGAGTTGTTGAACAGTCGTTTCAAAGCGCAGCCCTGTCATGGGCTGCGCTTTTTTCCTTGATCTGATGCAATATCATTTAAGGAGGGGACAAGCCATGTCTCTCAATTTTTCCTCCCTTTCCCCTGCAACGTGGGGAACACTCGTTGCCTGCATCATTGCCGGCATCATCATCTTTTTTGTCTCCCGCTCCCGGAAAAGCTGGAACACACGCATGCTCGCCAATGCAGCGCTTTGCATCGCACTTTCTTTCATTTTATCCTGTATCCGGCTGTATAACCTTCCACAGGGCGGCGCCATTACCCTCGCCTCCATGCTCCCGCTCTTCCTCTTCTCCTACGTGTATGGTGTTGCCCCGGGATTCCTGGTTGGCGCCGGTTACGGAATGCTTCTGTTTATTCAGGATGCCTATTTTGTCCATCCGGTTGAATTGATCCTCGATTATCCGCTTGCCTCTGCCATGCTCGGCCTGTGCGGCCTTGCTCCAAAGTTCTCCAAAGACTGGGGAATGATCCCCGGCATTCTCCTCGGTACGTTTGGACGCTTTCTCTGTGCTTTCCTTTCCGGAATTATCTTCTTTGGCATGTATGCGCCTGAAGGTCAGAATGTTATCATCTACTCTGCCGTCTATAACGGCCTTTACCTGATTCCCGAGGCTGCCATCTGCATCGTCATCGCTATGATTCCTCAAATTCGGGATCTTGCGCACCGGCTAGCCATGGACGAGCTCAAACGACGGTAAACTCTTAAGCAACCCTGTTTCAGATCTCTGTTGCAGGTTACAAAAAAAGAATTATTATTCCATGCAAAGTCCTGCCACTCTTTGAAGTCAGCGGCAGGAAGAATCTGCATCCAGCAGGGGCCGGGTAAACCGGCCCTTTTATTATCCGTCTTCCCGCTGAACGGCAATGGATTGTTG
>DGWH01000086.1:0-345 GCA_002395225.1 Christensenella sp. UBA4263 | reverse complement strand
TTGCTATTCAGCCTGAATGACTGTCAAAACCCAATTGGAGGCTGAATACCGACAACAGAAAGAGCGATGACGGTTGGAAATGCAAGGAAATCAGGCATGAAAGTGCTATACAGTAACGACCAGATTGTTGCTATTTAGCCCGAATGACTGTCAAAAGTCAATTGGAGGCTGAATACCGACAGCGGAAAGAACGATGATGGTTGGAAAAGCAAGGAAATCAGGCATGAAAGTGCTATACAGTAATGACCAGATTGTTGCTATTTAGCCCAAATAACTGTCAAAAGTCAATTGTGGGCTGAATACCAACAACAGAAAGAGCGAGGTAACAGTTCACGGGTCGACGAA
>DGWH01000089.1:81314-83404 GCA_002395225.1 Christensenella sp. UBA4263 | reverse complement strand
AAGCGGACAGAGTAACAAATTCCAGTTTATCGTATTAAGCAAGCGTCTCTTCACTTCAAGAGGCGCTTTTTCTATGGGAATTTCACCCCCCTTTGAAGGCTTCACCCCCTTCACCCCTTTTCACCCCTTCGTTAATCGGGTGGGGGTGAAGACATGTGCTTGTATCAAATCCTCGATATGGCGTGGACTATTCCGCACATAGAGGGTAATATGCACACAACAAAAGCGAAGGAAGAACAAACGTCATGAAGTACGAGGACAGCAAGGTAAAGGGCATCACCAAGAGGACACTGAGGGCGCTGGAGCAGATCGCGATGGCCGCCGACTACAGCCTTGAACTGCAGGGTGGCATTGAGGAAAGGAACAACGACAGCGAGGATTTTCCGGAAGTCAGCATCAACGCCATCCAGGCGATGCTTGAGAAGGCCTACCTCCCCGGCAAAGCGACGGAATGAAGAAAGCTCAGTAAGGAGGGCATTCCCATGATGAACATCAACCTGACAGCAGAAAGGCACATCGCAAGCCTTAACAACAACGGCGCACGCATCAAGGCACCGGACGGCACGACCGAGCCGGTCAACATGGACTTTTACCTCAGGGCGGTGGAACAGTGCAACGCCGGCGGATATAATGCGGTCACCTACGAATTGGTGCTTCCATGCATCGACGGCGAATTCCACATAGCTTTCTGGAAGGACGGCCATGTAGACAACGGTTCCACGAGCCGCATCATCGACTGCCTTGCATCCCGCTGATACGGCGCACACGGCGGCCACTGAGGGGCTTAACGGCCTCTCTTTGGCCGTACATCCTTCATGATACCGGCGCGCCGCAGCAGCTTCCTGTGCTGCTCTGCTTTATTGCTGTGATTTGACCCCCAAAAGCGATAAACGATTTCAAACAAAAATTTTGATTAAATCGGATTCCTGCGGTAGAATAAGGACAGATCGAACGGAGGTGGAAAAGATGAAATTGCTTAGAGTAAAGGCGAGCCATTTCAAAAACTGTTGCGACGGCTTTACAATTGACCTTACTTCGAAATCGAAAAAGACTGCGGAGGATAAGGAGTACGAGCTCCAGGAGATCGCTCCTGATCTGCATGCGTTCAATACGGCCGCATTTATCGGGAAGAACGCATCAGGGAAAACGACAGCAATTGAACTGCTCGACTGTGCGTATTCCATCCTTGGGGAATTCCGGCTGGAGGGGAAGCACTACAGCTATGATGGTGCGCAGCTTGAGTTAACCTTTTATCACGATGGTTTCCTGTATCTGTATGAGACGGCGCTGTCGTCAGGAAAGACGATGGGGAACCAGGCTGTCTTCCGGGATGAGCGGCTCTGCCGGAAGGAATACTTTAAGACAAACGTGAAGGAGATCTTCGACCGGGAAGGATATGAGGAGATGCAGGATCTCGGAGACCTTCCGGAGGACACGTCCAAAGTGTTCTTCATCCTGAAAAAGAAACAGACAAGGGCGGTTTTCTTCGACAGCTTCAGCGGTGGTTCCGATACCTACCAGACGCTGTTCAGGGCTTTGAAGAACTACGATATCGGGATGGATGTGCTTGCGAAGGTCATCCGCATCTTTGATGAGAACATCCAGGAACTGGCCAGGGTGGATGACCACAATTACAGGGTTGTTACCGGGGGTGAGGAACGGATCATGTCGGATACGCAGCTGATCTATTTCCTTTCCAGCGGTACGACAAAGGGCATCCTTCTCTACACGCTGATGGCGGCATCCCTGAAAGAGGGCTTTGACCTGCTGATCGATGAGGTGGAGAATCATTTCCATAAAACGCTTGTGGAGAACATGATCAGCCTTTATAAGGACAAGAGCGTGAACAGGAACAACGCGACCCTGATCTTTACCACGCATTACTGCGAGGTGCTTGACCTGATGGGCAGGCAGGATAACATCTGGATCTGCAATGCAAACAGCCACATCCATCTCACCAATATGTACGAGGACTTCAACATCCGGCCGGTGCTGCTCAAGAGCAAGCAGTATTACAACAATGCCTTCCGGACAGCTGTGAACTACGAAGACCTCATGGCGCTGAAGAAGGTGCTGAAGAAATGAAGCGG
>DGWH01000089.1:23950-81258 GCA_002395225.1 Christensenella sp. UBA4263 | reverse complement strand
GAAATGAAGCGGCTGATCATGTGCGAAGGTTCCAATGAACTGGCGGTGGTCAACATCCTGCTTGAAAATGATGCTCTGATTTTCACGGAGGATGACCTGCTGGGCTTGACTCCTTATCACGCAAGGCAGATCAAAAACAACACCCAGGTACAGGCGGCGCTCTCCATGTACTTCGGAAACGATGTGCTGGTCATGCGGATCGGCGACAAGCAGACTGACAGGCTTGTGATCCAGGCAGACTTCAAAGAGAAGATCTGCGAAACCGTAAAATACTGTACGCTCCCGGAACTGGAGATGCTCCTGATCATTTCGGAGGGACTTGTTAAGGAGTACGAGAAAGTCAAATCCTCAGTCAGACCGAAGGTATTTGCAAAGGAACACATCCGGTGCAACCAGAAAAAGTACGACAACAGCTCCCAGTTCTACAGAGACTATTACGGTTCCGATTGCGGGAAGCTCATCCAGGCTACGATCACGTCATCGCTTCAGTCGCCGCGCATTCTCCTTCCCTGATCTGTATTGCCGGGGATATTCTGTACGGTTCTCATCCGGAGGAGGATGTTTCACCTTTGACTACGCAGGAAAACGTCCTGCCGTTCCTCCAGTCCTGCGCCGCCATCGCCCCCACCTTCCTGGCGTTGGGCAACCACGAATGGATGTTGGACGATGCTGACCTTGCTGCCATCTCCTCTACTGGAGTGGCTATCTTGGATAATTGCTGGGTGGAGAGAGTTGTGGATGATCGAAAGGTTGTGATCGGTGGCCTCACAAGCTCCTATGTGACCGACTACAGACGCTTCCTGTCCAGTCTACCAGTCTCTGTGAGAGCTTCCACACGCTACCCCAAGAAGGAGACCAGTGAGGGGTTGAAAGGACTGAGAACAGCCTCAGAGCGTGTTCCAGACACGGCGTGGCTTGGGGACTTCGCTGTCGCGTCTCCAGATGCGTTTCATGTGGTCATCAGCCATCACCCCGAGTATTTCCCGCTCATTCCTGCCTCCGTCAATCTCGTCCTCAGCGGACACACACATAATGGTCAGATTGCCTACTACTCCTTCCGACGCCACCGCTGGCAGGGCTTGTGGGCACCCGGACAAGGCTGGCTGCCGAAGTACACCAAAGGTGTATACGAAGGCCGTCTGGTCGTGAGCGCCGGTCTGTCGAACACAGCGCGAGTGCCGCGGATATGTAACCCTACCGAGGTCGTTTACCTTGAGAGCCTATGATCTGGTGATCAGGGCTCTTTTCTCACTCCTGGGTGCTTTACTGCTCTACTGTTCTAAAGTGTATGGCTACAAAAAAAGGAGAAGCGCAATGCTCCCCCCTATTTCAACAACTCCAGGATTTCCTCGACAGTCTTCCCACTCTTCTCCACTGCTTCCAGGATAGTGTATCTGTCACCAAGCATTAAACATGAGAAATAATAGCGCAGCTCCGAATCAGCTGCCATACGGATTTGAGAAAAAGCGGCGCCACTATTCATCACAATACTCCTTGTCTTTTTGCCCCGTATTCCCTGAAGCGCTGCAGCCTTTCTATACTGGATTTAGGACAGTCCGGTTCATACACGATTGGCATTTTTGCCGCTTCCCGCACCATCTTCTTCTGCTCTTCTGATAGATTAGGAGACACTATCACCCTGACATCGCCTCTAAATGGAACCAGGTCTCCATTTTGATTATAAACATACTTCTTCCCGAACCTGATCATCGGATTAGACTTTGAACCCGGCTCGCCCTCTTTCGGATTCGTCATGGCAGCATACTTAGCCATAATAGGTTCCTTGACTCTTGCCCTGTAAAATCTCTTTCCGTGTACAATGCTCGAATTCTTCATCAGAAGAGCTTCATCTTCTTTGCTCAGCTTAAACCGTTTCGCAAAGAACACTTCATCCGGCAATGATTCCAGATAAGCACTATCGTACTGTGTAAATGGCAGGTTCAGATAATCCATCGCTCGCTCTCCTTTCATTGAATTTCACCGCTTTATAGAGTATGCTCTCTTCAGCTTCCATACTTCCAATCGAAATATGCCTTAACCTCGTCCTCATCTGCTGCCCTCGCAGAGATAATTCTTGTTGCCTTCCAATCAGGACCTTCCTCCATGGTAAATACCACAAACAGAACGCCCTCCACCTCTCCTATAATTGCCTTTGGTCTGGAGTGCTTTGTGTTAATCGGATGCCCCTCAACAATCGGTTCTTCCAGTTCTCCAATCGCCTGCTCCCGAAGTTCGCCATCGACTACCTGATTGTCGTCCTCCAGTCTGTCATCGTCATTAAATACGTAAATCGCCGTGTAGAAATCTATACCATGAATCTGCTTATTGGCCTCGTTCTTTGGTTTATCCCAGACGAAAAGCCTGTCTCCAAGCACAGTAAAAACATCTTCATGAATGGTCCCTTCCGGAAAATATGAATCCGACTCTCCTCGGCTTTTCCTGTGCTTCCAATATTCCTTTGCGTTCAGATCATCCGACATGTTTTATCTCCATTACATCTTCTACAGAGCAGTTCAGATACGCACATATCCGGCATATCACTTCCAGGCTGACATTCTCGTCATGCCCCATCTTTGCAAGAGTACTCTTTGATATTCCAATGTCTCTCGCCATTTGTGCTCGGTTCAGTTCCCGATTCCCCAGCAATGCCCAAAGGGGATCATATGATACATATGCTTCCATACCATTCTCCTGTTGTACTGCTGCCCTGCGGAGCCCTTACGATTTTATTATAACACGGCAGGTTCGAGATTTCAAACCACTAATCAAGCCCACCACGAATTCTCAACTCCCTCGCAACTTGGACCCATTCCGGAGTCGGCTGTGACGATGACGTTTCCGCCTGCGTACTGCATAAGAAAGATGGCCTCTATCGGGTCGATCATCTAGATCGACAGGAGGATCGGGACGTCATGGAGCCAACGAATCTTCTGGAGTCCTGTGACAGGATGTTTGATTTCGGCCAAAAGCACCTGAACGATCTTTTTGTGCCGGACGGTATCCGGAGCGGGAGCGCCGGAGATGCCCGTACAGGTGCGCAATTTAGCAGGTGGAAATCCAGTCTGGGAAGATGAAAATCCCATCACCGGCAAGTCCCCGGCGGCTGCCGCCATAGACTGCTTCAGTTTTTTTTAAAGATGGGTATTGCGTAAATGTGTTAATTGTGATAGTATAGCTATCGCGTTAGGCACACGGAGAACAGAGGGGAAACCTGGCCAGCTGCTCAGCAGCGTTCACCCGGGCGTGTCCTGAGGCACAGCGGGCTGGCGAATGAGTCGTGTGAGGAGGCGTTCGCATTGCGAAGCAGGGAAAAGGATGCAGCACAGATGGCCGTCAAGAGACGGGCTTTTCTGGATGCGGCCTTTGAATTGTTTGCAGCGAAGGGAATTGAAGCGGTTTCGCTGGATTCCATTGCCCGGAAAAGCGGATATGGGATTGCCACGCTGTACCGGCATTTTTCCAACAAGGTATCCCTGGCGATGGAACTGGCTGCACAGAAATGGGCGGATTATATCGGCAGGTATACAGCGACGGTTTCAAAGGATGAGATGGACCGCATGACCGGCGCGGAATACATGAGATTCTATCTGGATTCCTTTCTGGATCTCTTCCGGAACGACAAGGAAATGCTGCGCTTCAATTATGATCTGAACAGTTTTCTGCGGAAAGAGGAACAAAGCCCGGAACATGTAAAACCGTATCTGCTGGTTATCGACCGGCTGGGTGAAACATTTCACGGAATGTATCAGCGGGGCGTTATGGACGGTACGCTGAACAGCAATATTCCGGAGGCGACGATGTTTTCAAGCTCCTTTCATATCATGATGGCGGCCGTGACGCGGTACGCGGTGGGTCTGATGTATCTGCTGGAGCAGGGATCAGATCCGGAGGCGGAGCTTGAGATGCTGGAACGCATGCTGCTGAAAGAATACACAAGGCAGCCCGATTAATTCTGTCATCACCCGGCTGCGGCCGGGGATAAATAAAAAAGGAGGATCTCTCTATGAAAAAGTTTCTTGTAACCCTGATGACCCTGGCCCTGCTGCTGATGCTCGCTGTCGCCTCAGCAGAAAGCGTTCCTGCCGTCAACTGGGCGGATGTCAACGTTGAATCCACCGGAATTGAAGGCAGCTGGTATACGTTCGATGACGTTGCGCTGCAGATCTGGGTTCCGGATGTTTTCCAGAATATGGATCTCACGTCAGAGGAGGCTGATCAGGGCATTATCGGGAAGTTTGCCCCTGCAGATCAGACGGCCTCCATTTATGCCTCGTACTATCAGGGACAGGAAGGCCAAACGCTGGATGACCTGATCAGCACGATCAAGGGAAACGGCGTAAAAGATGCAGAACGTGTTCTGCTGAACGGGCTGGATGCGGTCACTTACAGCATGCCGGAAGCGGATGCGATGTATGTGGCCTTCGTGACGGAATCCGGCAATATTGTGCAGTTCAGCTTCATGCCGGCATCAGATGAAGGGTTTGCCGCGGTGGCCCAGATAGTAAGCGCTTCCATCATGGCGGAGGAATAATCAGTTTCAAAACGATCCACCCATTATTGGGTGGATCGTTTTTGTCTGGATGAAACGGAAAGAACCGCAGACCAGGCCTGCCTGGGCCGGAGAGCTTTATTGACATTTCAGAGCGGTGAGCTTTAAAGTATACGTACAATAGGTGAAGTTTTTAAATCTGTCTATGGACCTTTGAAAGCGGTCCTGTCAGGTCCGACGGTTTTTCTTTCAGAGCCGAATTGTGATTCAATTCAGCTTCATGTGTGAAAGGGCTTTCAGCTGGCTGCGCCTGTCGTAGATTACAATGAGAACAAAGACAGTGCTGGCCGGTTCATCAATCCGGAAGTACACGTAGAAGTTCTTCACGATGATCTTGTGAACGCCGCAGGAATGCCAGGGTTCCTGGTCCACACATCTGTTGCAGGCGGGCATTTGAGCAAGACTGCCGATTTCCAAATGATAATTGTGAGGCCTGCAAAGCAGAAAACAAGCGTTCTTCTGACATTCACATCCAACAACCACTTTTAATCAGAGTGCATAGACAGCAG
Organism: Christensenella sp. UBA4263; assembly: GCA_002395225.1. Lineage (GTDB taxonomy): Bacteria > Bacillota > Clostridia > Christensenellales > Aristaeellaceae > Ventricola. Next base: position 76,200 of record DGWH01000089.1, on the reverse strand, counting down.
TGATTCTGCGCACAGAGAAAAACATTCTGCCGGTATTTTCACTTGCAGTTAAGTTCCATTCTCTGGATCTTACTGCAGCAGTTCTCTGGGGGCCACCAGTTCTGTCTTACAGGTGTGTTTTTTCGTCCTCTCGCTGTAATTAATCCCAACCAGCAGGACTTTTGGATACTCCCGGAATCGGGAAATATAGTTTTTCTCCCTGATACATTTCAAGGCATTTTTAACCGAGTGATTATATTTCAGTTCCAGGATTATCGGGATAAAGCTTCTGTTTCTCGGCTCAAACGTAAAGTCCGCATATCCCTTTCCGGCCTTGTCTTCTCTGGTGATGCGGTAGTTGTCCAGCGCCGCAAGGTACCCCATAGTCACCACACAGGCAAGGGAATTTTCATCATTGTATTCAAAGAATGGAATCTTTTCTGTATGAAGCTCCTCAATCATAGATGCCACTTTCCTGTCCTTCTGTTCCAGCGTGGCACTGAGCAGGTGTTTGGAATCCTCCAGTGTTTGTTTGAGGCCGAGTTCCTGGGAAGCCAGGGCAGATTTGAATTTCAGTAGCAGTTCATGATTGGGAATGCGTAAATGCCCGTCAAAGTAGCTTAAAAAACCATAGACAACCATGGCTGACAGAATCTCATCTTTGGTAGATACTTTTTCTTTCTCCACGCTGAATCCAGATAGTTCAATATCCAGTGTTTCACCACCCACCATACGGATGACGTCTTCCCGCAGATCCTGTACATTAAGCCGGATGATATCCCGAACTTCATTCATTGGCCCTGTTCCTGTCCAATAGCTCTTACACTTTCCATCTAAAAGGGACCGGGATACAGAAGCTGGATTAAACATGTGCTCGCCATCATGTTCCCGGATATATCCGTCATACCAGCTTGTCAACTCTTCCATGGACGGTTGTATGAATCCCTTTCTTAGCATCAGTTCCTGGATTTCATTCCTTGTCAATCCAAAGAAGGGATAAAACTGGCTGTCCTGAAAGGCTGAAAACTCATGAAACATATTGAGCGGGGATCCGCTGGTATACTTGGCAATGGGCAGGATGCCGGTCATGTATGCAAAATGTATATAGGATTTGTCTTTAAGAAGATTCTTCAGAAAGAGAAGGTAATTTTCCTTATCTTCGGCGTTCATAAACGGTCTTTCAAAGATTGCATCCCATTCGTCGATCACAAAAATAAACGAATTGCCTGTCTGGTTCAAAAGATCTGAGAGACTGTCTTTTTTTGAAATGAGGAGATCAGGATATGTTTTCCTCAAATCATTGATCATTTTTGTTTTTATATTCAAAATAAAATCATTGTAGGAATTCACGTTTTCATCAATATGATCAATCATATTAATGTGGATGACTTTCAGTTTTCCCTGTACCGGCCAACAAAGTTTTCTCGCATCCATGCCTTCCGGGTCTGCAGCAAAAATCTTTTCCTGTTCGTTTTTCAGCGTTCCCAGTTTACACTTTTCAAACAGTCTCTGGCTTTCTTCTTTTGTACTCTCATCAAAGAAGGCGGCGATCATATTTGCTGCCACGGTTTTGCCGAAGCGTCTGGGTCTGGTAATACAGATATATTTGCTTCCTTCTACGGTATAACGGTAAAGTGTATCAATCATCATGGTCTTGTCCACATAGGTTTTCTGAAAAACGGTTTCCTTAAAGAGCGTATAACTCTTTCCACTATTAAGAAAGTTCATACCATTTCTCCTCCTTTCGTTGTCATTCGGGTTAAGAGGCATAATGTAAGGTTAAGTTAAGAGTACCACTAATGCCCTGAAAAGTAAAGCTGCCCAATGTTTCTCGGTCAAATTCCAATCAAGCTGAATTATCTCATATGGTTCAGGTGTGCGGCAAAAAAGGCTATGGAGAACAATATGTCTTCATGGCTGATATATAGTCCGGATAATGATACGGATGATACACAGAGGTGGTTGCCTGCATCAATGAGGAATTCGCGAAGATTCAGGAGGAAGAGAGCCATCCTTCTTGGGGAATTTCTTGGGGAATTCCCCAAGAAATATCCCGGGAGAAACCAATAGAGGACAGAATTGTTGAAGCTCTTGCTGAACGTCCGGATATAACCCACAACGAACTTTCATTGAAACTAAATCTTAAACCAGAAGCGAAAAAAACATCAGCTGAATAACCTGAAAAAGGCAGGAAGGATCGAACGCCAAGGTTCGACAAAAGCAGGAAAGTGGGTTGTCCTGAAATGATAACTGACCCGCCTGAATTATTGAGTCAACGTGCGTTTGTCATAGCCACTCCATAATTATGCCATTTCTCGCTTGAAATGTGAGGACTAATTGAAATCAGTATATTAACCCCCCACATGATGTGGGGCGAATAGAGTAAACAGTAGTGTTCCCTAGAGTACCAAAAAAACGCCTTCTGTGTTATTATGTATAGGGAGTCAACCTAACATAAAAACAAGGAGGCGGTCCAAATTGGACAATCAGAGTATATCACATACAACTTGGAATTGTACATACCATATTGTATTTATTCCCAAGTATCGGAAAAAGATATTGTTTGGGAAAGTGCGTAAAGATGTTGGAGAGATCTTAAGAAAATTATGCGAAATGAAAGGCGTAGAATTGATTGAGGGAGCAACGAGACCCGATCATGTACATATGTATGTGGCAATTCCGCCGAAGTTGAGTGTTGCGGAGTTCGTAGGGTACTTGAAAGGAAAAAGTGCGCTGATGGTGTATGATAGACATCCGGAACTGGCATATGGGAATAAGGACAGACACCTTTGGGCACGTGGATATTACGTGACAACGGTCGGCAATGTCAATGAGGAAACGATAAGAAAGTATATTCGGGATCAGGAAGAGAAAGATAAAGCTGGTAGATAATAAAGGGCCTCTTTAAGAGGCAGCCAGGCATTAATTGACTCCTACCTCTTTTAGAGGTCTCCTGGCAAGATGCCCTGGAGGGGCAAAGACAACCCCTCACTTGAAGTGGGGGCCCTGACTTTGTTTGCCGGTTTTAAACCTGCCTGTCAGAAACAGAATTGGTTTGAAGAAAGTGATAAAGATAAAATAGCGATGCTTAATTATGAGAATAACGAAGATTGACGGCGATGTAGATAAAATAGACTCTGAAATTTATCTAAATCTGTGGTTTCTTCATTCAATGCAGAACATAAGACAGTGCTTTCGCACTGCGACAGTTTGTAAAATCCAGGTGTTGCTCATGCGGCACTACAGGTACAGCGGCAGGGTGCCCCCCGGGATGTTTTGGCAGAAAGAGGAAAAATCGCTCATCCAGCATGAAATCATCTGAGAACATGCTGGCTGAGCGATTTTTGGGTTTTCGGATGACTCAACCGACAGGCATCCGGAAAAGCAGCCGGATTCCTGAGAACGGGGATAAAACGAAATGCCGGCAAAAGAGGGCCTGCCGCATAGCGGCAGTTTGATGAATATGAGTACCGGAAATGCCGCGGCGCCGAAAGACCGGGCTGCGGCTCTTCTAAAGGAGGGTCTACCGTGTAGCGGCAGTTTGTTGAATATAAGCACCGGAAATGCCGCAGTGCCGAAAGACCGGGCTGCGGCTCTTCTCCTAAAAGAGGGCCTGCCGCATAGCGACAGTTTGTTGAATGTGAGTACCGGAAATGCCGCGGTGCCGAAAGACCGGGCTGCGGTGCTCCTACAGCAGAACGTTTTTGCAGACCTGGGAATAGTATTCCTGAGGCGTCATGGAGTTGTGACGGAGAAAGGAACGATAAAAGCCGGCATAATCGTTGAAACCGCTTTGTTTGGCGGCGTTGCCCGGTGTAATGCCGTGCTGCATCAGATGCTGGGCATAGGTAATCCGTTTATAGAGAATATACTGATAGACAGAGATGTTGGCATAGTTTTTGAAGTCGTGCAGAAGGGTATATTTGCTGAGATAGAAGCGCTCAGCCAGCGCATCCAGGGAGAGCGGTTCCAGAATATGATCGTTGATGTACCGGATGACATCGTTGATGCGTTCAGGCGGATGGGGATTGAGCACCTGTTTTCGCTGCATGATGCGGCAGACGATCAGGGAAAGCATCTGGATGCGGCAGCGGTTCATCTGCCGGAAGCAGGGCTCCTGATCATTATCCTCATCAATATAGTCATCAATCAGGCGGATAAAGCGGGCAGCACTGAGGCTGTCGGCGTGGAACGAGTAGTCCCGCGCGTGAACGGCATTTTCAATGATGTCAAGAAGGGGATAGGTGGGATCGGACATTTCGCTGAGAACCTTGCGGGTGGCGTAAAAATAGGCTCTTTCATAGGGCACATCGGAGTCGGTCATATACGCCCGATGCAGGGTTCCCGGAGGGAAAATAAACAGGTCCATGGGATGGGTGTCAAAGCGCTCGTCCTCGATGACGATCTGCGCATTTCCGCGGATGAAGAGGTAAAACTCGTAATGCGGATGCATATGAAACTTGCCGGTTTTCCATCCCGTATTGAGGGAATGGGTACAGCCGGCGTCGGAGCCGACACGAATGTCGTTCGTTTTCTCAAAGGATTGCTGATCCATTCAGGGCCTCCATAAGCAGCGATGAATTGGAAACCGGAGAGTAAAGCCTCAGGGACTGACAGACACGGGCCAATGCCGGGCGGGAACAGGCAGGAACGGAAAGCCGGAGAGGGTCTGTCAATGCCGCGGCTGTGCCCGGTCCGGGCATCAGAGGAAGCATCACGGGGGTGACAGCGGTCAGATTCAGGCGGCCGCGTATGCCTGGCAGCGGACCATACAAAAAGGATGAAACTAGACGATAACGGGGAAGTGCTTCTCATTTTACAGCAACTTTAACAATAAAACAAGCAATTCTGTCAATTGCGTTCCTCAAAAAGGTCCTGTACAATTTAACTAACATTGTGAACGAAATAAAACGATTTTTACCAATAAAATGCGTGAAAATGACGGGAAAAGTTGTTTTTTTGTGGAAGACGGGCCTCATGCTGAACCTTGTTATTTTTTCGCAGCAACGGATCGATGAAGAGATGGAGGCGAAAGCATGCAAAAAGAAACCCCGAAACCGGTGAAATACAGGAGGATGAGTTTTCTCAAAGCCATCCGAATGTATAAATGGCTGTATCTGATGCTGATCATTCCCCTTTCGCAGTATATCCTTTTCCGCTATGCACCGCTGTCAGGACTGCAGGTGGCCTTTAAGGAGTTCAGCGTTTTCAAGGGAATGGCCAAAAGCCCCTGGGCCACACCGGCGCTGAAGTACTTCCAGGAGATGTTCGGGAGTCCGCAGTTCTGGAACGCGGTCAGGAATACCGTCAAGCTCAACCTGCTGGATCTGCTTTTCGGCTTCCCCGTGCCCATTATCCTGGCCATCATGGTCTACGAAATGCGTTCCCTGCGGCTGAAAAAGGTCTATCAGACGATGATGTACCTGCCGCACTTCCTGTCCTGGGTCATTATCGGGTCACTGGTATCGAAGATCTTCGGCACCAACGGACCGATCAACAGCCTGCTGACCACGATGGGCGGAAAGCCCGTCAATTTCCTGATGGATGAGGGAAACTGGGTGGTCATGTATGTGGTGACCGGCATCTGGCAGAGCGCCGGATGGGGAACAATCATCTATCTGGCGGCCATATCCGGCGTCAATACCGAACTGTATGAAGCGGCAGAGGTGGACGGGTGCGGACGCCTGCGGCGCATCTGGTATGTGACGCTGCCCTGCATCATGCCGACCATTGTCATTATGCTGATCCTTCGTCTTGGTCAGATGGTGGGCATCGGTTTCGAGCGGCCTTACGTCATGATGAACAACATGGTCCGCAATTCCGCAGATGTAATTTCCACGTTCGTGTATGACCGCGGTATTCTCAACCGGCAGTATCCGTTTGCCACGGCAGTGGATATCTTCGGTTCCGTCGTCAATATGTGCTTTGTCATCGGCGCCAACCTCATTACGCGCCGTATGGGAGAGGGGGGTCTGTTTTGAGTCAGCATTCCTCTGCAAAGCCCCGTGTGGCAAAGGGACGCCGCTATCTCGGCTCGGAAATTGTGTTCAACGTCATTCTGACCCTGTTTGTGCTCCTGTGCGTTTTGCCGGTGATTCACGTGATCGCCAAATCCATTTCCGGACGCGCCCCTGTTCTGGCAGGCAAAGTCTTCTTCCTGCCTAAGGAGCTGGACTTTAACGCGTATGCCTCTGTTTTCAATGATCCGACCATGATCCGCTCGATGTGGTTCTCCATTCAGTGGACGCTGATCTATACGGGCCTTGCCATGGTCTCCACCATCCTGCTGGCCTATCCGCTCAGCCGGCATTATCTGCCGGGCAGGAAGGTCCTGATGGTTCTGGTGCTGATCCCGATGTATTTCACCGGCGGCACCATTGCCAATTTCCTCTGGGTCAAGCAGATGGGCCTGATTGACAGCCCCTGGTCTCTGGTGCTGCCGATTCTGACCAGTACCTATAACACCATCATCCTGAGGAACTTCTTTGAGTCGGTTCCCACTTCCCTGGAGGAGAGCGCCAAGCTGGACGGATGCAATGACCTGCAGATTCTGCTGCGGATCATCCTGCCGCTGTCAACCGCCTCTCTGGCGACCATTGCGCTTTTCTATGCGGTTGCCCGCTGGAACAACTACGCGGACGTCCGCTACTACATCAACAGTTCCAACAAGTTTACCCTGCAGATGAAACTCTATCAGGTGGTTTTTGCTTCCTCGTCCTCGGATGTCAGCATGGTTGAGGGCGGAAAGAATGCCGTTCTGGCGGAGACAATTCAGTGCGCCGCGGTGGTCTTCTCTACCGTGCCCATCCTGATTGTCTATCCGTTCCTGCAGAAGTACTTCGTTCAGGGCGTCATGATCGGTGCCGTGAAGGAGTAATCGGTTTGGTTGAAACCGGATGGGATCCGGTACAATAGATTTTCAAAAATAGGAGGTATCCCATGAAAAAGGTATGGTCTCTGTTACTCGTGCTGGCAATGCTGCTGACGCTGGCAGTCATTCCCGCATCGGCTGAGACAGCAGAGGTATTCCGCTATGATCAGCCCATTACGCTCAAGGTTTCCGTATTTGACCGCGGCAATACCGGCGGTACGGCACCGGACAACAACTACTGGACCAAGTGGATCCAGGAGAACTTTGGTGATCCGCGCAATATCAAGATTGAATGGGTCGTTATCCCGCGTTCCGAGGAAGAGCCGAAGCTGGCTACCCTCATGATGGACGAGGCTTCCTGCCCGGATATCTGCTTCACCTATAACGAGTCCATCGTCACGGACTATGTGAATCAGGGCGGCGTAACCGAGCTGAGCAAGTATGTGGACGAGTATGGCCCGAACCTCAAGAAATTCCTGGGCGATGAGGTCCTTGAATTCGGCAAGTTCGGTGGCGGTCAGTATGCGATTCCCGCCCGCCGGGTCGTCGTTGCATGGATGGGCATGTTCATCCGTGAGGACTGGGTGGAGAAACTGGGACGCAAGATGCCCACGACCAAGGACGAGTTCCTGGATACCCTGCGCGCATTCCGCGATGAGAACCCCGGCAATGTGGAAGGCGGATGCATCCCCTTTGCACTGCAGAGAGACCTTCGCTACAATCTGCCGCTCCAGTGGTCCTTCTATAAGGATCTGGATATCCGCACGCTGGCCTGCGAACCCACCGTGGCCCATGACGGATATGAGGATTACCTGCTCTACCTGAACACCCTGTATCGCGAGGGACTGGTATCCCCGGACTTTGCTCTGGATGCCAACAATCAGGACTGGCAGGATGTCACCTCCGGCAAGGCCGGCGGCTATACCGGAAACTACGATCATCCGATCCGTGTTTCCCCTGGTATCCTGGCCTCCCTGCGTGCCTATGAGCCCGACGCCAAGCTGACTCCGGTCAACTGCTTCGAGTCCGTCACCGATCCCACCAAGTACTATCATCCGGTATATGCGGCCGCCGGCCTGCTGAACTTCATCCCCGTCTATTCTCAGCATCCGGAAGCAGCGATTATGTATCTCGACTGGCTGTGCCAGTATGACACCATCTATTTCCTCCAGAACGGTCTGGAAGGCATCACGTCGGATCTGAATGAAGACGGCATCCCGGTCGTCAAAGATGTGGATGCGGATCATCATGACATGACCTACAACTCCATGCAGAACATTGACTACACCCTCCTGGTGAACGGTCAGTGGCTCGATACGCCTGAGAAGACGATGAAAGCACAGTCGCTGTCCTATCAGGGCTTTGCCGATCTGTTCGAAGAGGAATACACGGTAGGCAACTATGACTCCATTCTCGGCGGCTTCCACTTTGATGTACCGCTTGAGAACAACTCCAAATACGGCACCACCCTCAATGCCTATGAGCAGGAAATCCTTGTCAAGTGCACCATGGCCAGCTCCGCCGAGGAGTGCAGCAAGCTCTATCAGGAGATGCTCAAGCAGTACATGGAGATGGGCGGAAAGGCCGTTATGGATGAAAAATACGAGGCATGGGATAAAGCACACACCAAGTAAAAATCCGGTCAGCCTGATCTGACAGCAAAAGAAATACAGAGTGCCGCACCAGCTGGTGCGGCACTTTTCTGTGTCATGGATTAACGGATCAGGGGCGGAGGGCAATCATTGGAACGGGCAGCTTGTCTGGAGAGCCGCGAGTCTTGCACTGGTGAGCAAAACCAGCGGCAATCACCGGACAGGCAATCGGGGATTTGCCGGTCAGTGATCTGTGCCATTTGACCAGAGACTGCCTGATGCGATGCCAGTTGATGCAGGCCCGGACAGACAGGCCGGAAAGTCTGCTTCCAATCCCTTAAAGAATGGCCTTGTCTCACAGCGACGGTTTGTCAGATTTGGAACAGAACAAAGTTGATCCGGAAAAGTGACGTTGGGGCCTGCAAAAGAGCGGACTCGACACGCAGAGTTGATTTGTCAAGTATGAGCACCGGAAATGTTATGGTGTCGAAAAACTGAGCTACGACTTATTAAAGAGACCGCATGACATTGCCGTATGCCTGATGGAGAAGCGGAAAGGCGGCTTATCAGGAATGAGTACTGCCTGGATGTTCCAATCCTCATGACGACAGGCTGTAAATTGGGAATGCTTTTGTTTGTCAGGGACAAAAACGATGTATAAGCAAAGCAGCACTCTTTTTTGCAGCCAACGTGGCCATGTTTCTTTGGAACTGGTGACAGGAGACAAGAAAGAAGTGATGAGGCAGAGGTAGAGAATGACTTGTCGGAATCGTATGGCGGTGATTCGGAAGATTGAAGCCATAGGGTCGATTCCCGTGAGCGTGTGGTTGGCACGTGATGTGTTTGCCGAGCTCGAGGCAAGGCCTCAGGGCTTGAGTATTGAAGAACGGTTCGTAAAGATATTGACGAAAGAAGAATGGGAGAGGGAGTACTGAGCCCATCGCTGCTGAGAATGTGGTTGTGCTCCGAATTTAATTTACGGCAGGTGATATGAAATAAAAAAATAATGGTGATGGGTTGACTTACGCAGGAGGTTCAATTATCATTAGTTCTTGAGATGGGAAGAAGCAGAAAGGAGTTAAAAATGATTGTTTTAAATCTGGAACTAAAGGGCGTTTATGGATTTGATGACTTCAGTATCAACTTTACCTATCCGAAAAAGCTTGTCAAATCAATTGTAGGAGACGAACACCTTGAGGGCCGGGATCGCTTTCGTTACAAGAAAATCAATGTTCTGATGGGGTCGAATGCCACAGGGAAGACCAGCCTTGGAAGGGCACTGCTTAAGATTTTTAACTATATTAACACTGGAAATGAAGCGCTGCTTCAGGAGATGGCAACAGAAGAGCGTGCTTTTTTCAGAATTGACTTTGTTAATGAAGGCTTCTTCATGCACCGGTTATCAGGAACAATCAACAAATTGGAAGGTAATATTGATGTGCATTACTTCACCACGGATATTGGAGAACTGGATTTTTACGAGCGATGCGTAGGAAAACTGAAGGACTGTACATCTGAGATTGAAGGTAGAGGGAACAAACTGAAAAAGAGGGTTGGAGAAATCCATTCTCGTTTTGCGTATCCTGAGATTGCTGCTTCCTTGCGGACTGCTGAAACAGATACGGCTGAATTGCTAAAAACATTCAGAGCCGTCCTTGGTACGCTGGATCCAACACTTACAAACATTGACAAACTGCAAGGGGCAAAAGACACTTTCATCATCAGGCGAAGAGGAACGGATATTCTTATCCAGGACGGAAAGCTGCTCAACCGAGAAGTTTTATCCAGTGGTACAGCAGAGGGTATTGATGTGGCCGTTTTCCTTGCTGCAATGATGTCAAAAAAACAGATGTTTTATTACTGTGATGAACACTTTTCCTATATTCATAGCGAGATAGAGAAGGCTATTTTTGGGCTTATGATGGAGAAAATTCAGGAAAATGAGCAGATGATCTTTACCACACATAATATGGAAATGTTGGATTTAAACCTTCCGAAACACTCATACACCTTCTTAAAAAGAGAATTAATAGAAGGCAAATGCAGGGTTTCAGCGATATCAGCATCCAGCCTTTTGAAGAAGAATACAGATTCGGTTAGAGGAGCCGTGGACAATGATATGTTTGGGACGCTCCCTGATCTTTCGAAGCTTACCGCATTGGACAGGGGGTGGCCTGATGAACTATAAGAGATGTGTGTACTTCGTTGAAGGGCCGTGCGAAGAGAAATTGATAAATGCTCTTAAAGTGGAACCGAGACTGCTGACTCCCGGGAAGGTAAATGTTTACAACATCATCCAAAACGAAATACCAAGACGCGAAGTTAACATGATTAAAGCGGGAACGACAGTGGTTCTGGTTTTTGATACAGACGTGGAAAAGACGGACATCCTTCGGAAAAATATAGATTACTTGAAGAAGTATGTTTTACAAGTCAAGATCGTTAATTTGGCACAGGTGATGAATTTTGAAGATGAAATTGCCCGGGCTACAGATGTAAAGAAAGCGCAGGACCTGACAAAGAGCCTAAGTGTCAGTGAGTTTAAGACAGCCTTTTGCAAGTTTAAGGTCGAAGAATGCAGGAATGCTCTTAACAGGCATCATCTGGATATATCTCAGCTTTGGAGTAAAACGCCACCTGATAAGTTTTCATTTGTAAAGCAGGATGGAGATTTGATAAAGCTTTAAAAGGATGAGAATACAGGCATAAACCTCTCCGAAATCTGCCTTGTGACACGTTTTCAGAAGAGGGAGAAGGCCAATCACTTAACTGGAAAATAAATCACTGGGGGATGGAAGACAAATTATTAATGTGAATGGGGAGTACGAGATACGGATACACCTGATGTACGGTTGATGCACGATTTCTCGTGTAAAAAAGCGGAAGACATCCTCAGCCCGATTCTAAGGGAACGGGTTAGAGTTCTTAAAGAGACGGAAGGAGGGCGACAGGAAGTGTGCGAGATTATGGAAAATAGGATTAAAGAAGAAAAGATCAAGCTTGCGAAGGCTACGATAAAGAAAGGTAGCTTGACATGGGAACAAATTGCTGATGTTCTGAATTTGCCATAGGCACTTTGTACAGGAACTGGGTAAAAAAATAACTCCGGTGTATGCTGTATAATTGAGCTCGGAAGCCTTAGATATCCTCCACCCTTCATGTCGAAAGGTTTGACGGGCGGAAGAGCTTGCTTTTGTTCTGCCTCTATGAGACCTACGATGTTTTCAAACTGGACGGATGTCGGAAAGTTACCGCGGATCGGTGAACATGCTGGCTGAGGACAAGGATAGCTTGAAGAGGATCGCAGACAGAAGAAGATGAGGACTGTAAAGCGGTTCCAAAGTCAAGGACAATATTCAGACAGTTAGACTGCGAAAGTAAAGGGCCGGGAAACCGGCCCTTTACTTATGTTCAGTTTGAGCACCTCCAGTCCATTTTTTCCATTCCCGCAATTGAAATCATACTGTCTGGCCCCTTCTTTTGGGGAAATGTCCAAATGATCATGTGAAATCGCTTTGGAAATCCATAAGTCGGGCGATGGTCAGGCGGCGTCGGGAAGCGCCTCTTCGGTTTCATTGACGAGCTCGATGTACGGCTCTCCCATGAGGATGTGCGCATATCCGCCATCGGCTGCTTCGGGGCAGAGCATTTCCACCGAGACGCCATCCTGGAAAATCATCACGATATCGCTTCCGCCGAAAAGGAAATAGCCCATGGGATCTCCTTTTTTCACTTTGGCTCCGACCTTGACGGACTCTTCCCAGTTACACGAACAGATCTGAGACATTCCGATGGGGAGGACCGCAACCAGTCCGAACTCTTCGGTGTCGAGGATGACGCAGTCCCTGGTTTCAATCATTTGCCATCCCGGGACGGCATCGATAAGAATGTATCTTTTGAGCTCCGGATCCCATACGGTTACGCCTCCGGCTCCGTTTGTTGCCTTGATTTTTCGCACTTCCAGAATGGTTCCGTCCACCGGGAAATGGTAGCGGTGATAATCGTTGACATTCAGGAAGGTATGTGTCAGTGTTCCGCCTTTAAACGCATCCTTATAGGCAGAATCCGGTCCGATCAGCTGGGCAACGGATGTAAAAACCACAGACTTGATCGGAACACCATCATCAGGGACGACATCCCCGTTTTCATCAATTTCAAAGAAACCCTGAGGGGTTGAATCAGCCGGAGAAACCACCGCGCTGTCCCCGATAGGACGGACATCCGGGCTGATCAGCTTTCTTGAGAACCATTCATTAAAGGTCTTCCAGATGTTCTTATCGCCGTACCATTCCGCTTTCATATTCATTTCCGGATCGTTCCGGATGGTTTCGTAGTAGGTATCGTTCCAGCTTTCTTCCGTGGAAAGAAAGGCTCCCCATTCATCTGAATAATACTTGAGCCAGGAAGAAACGGGTTCATGATACTGCAGGGTGGGATAGTAGTAGCCTTTGCCTGCGAGTTCGGGCAGCGGCTGATCCAGAAGGAACCACAGATAGTCAATGCTTTGATCAATTCTGTCAAAGATGGATGGAAACTTCGAGTCTGTCAGAACATTCCAGGGCATCGCCTTGACATTCCAGTCAATCAGGTCATAGAGTTCCTCAATGCTGCGAACGGGATTGGTATCCATGTCCGGATTGAACTTAGCTGCAGTCTGAATTGATTTTTCCATGAGCGCAGCAAGCTCCGGATCAGCATCCAGATATCCTTTGAGATCCATGGAAGCCTTGCTTCTCTCTCTTACTGTCTCCGCAGTTTCCGGCACAGTTTCCGCCAGCACAGTTCCGGCTCCTGAAAGCGTGAAAAACGCCATCAGCAAAGCCAGCCAAACAGCCGTCAGTTTCACGTTCTTCATTTGTCTTTTTCTCCTTTGCTAATCGATACAATTAAGTCTATAAATTTAGATCATAAATACAATTAAGCTGATAAAAAACAATACTTAGCACCGCATTTTCCAATTAAGTCTATAAAAAAGTCTAGAATTACAATAAAGTCTATAAATTTACAATTAAGATGTTAAAAGTCGGGTGAGGAATATGACTGTTATCATGAGAAATATCGTCAAACGTTGTGAAAGAAATACATCCTATGTTTTCTGATGAATAGGCGTGGAAAAGGAATTATATTTTTGCAATAATATTCTTGTGAGTAATAAAGCTCTTTTTTATAGAACTATCAGATAAATACTATGTAAGCAATATGCAAACTCAAATTGACAAATGTACCTATCCGAATTGTATTATCAAATGAGTCGGAAAGAAAAACATGCTAAACAGAACCTCATATGGGATATTTTTAGTGACTTAATTGTATTTTTATAGACTTAATTGTAAATTTATAGACTTAATTAACCGCATTATTTGCATGAAATGTACGCAGGTGAATGAATCGCCCCATAACTCTCCTGTCGATTCTTTTGCCTGCTTCATCGTAACTAACCTGCAGGCGCAGGAGTGCGTGTGCATGCAGAGCAAGTCGGTTCCTGCGGACTCTGTATTCTCTATAATCGGCATGCTCACATTTCATCCCATTCCGGAACCAGGGTTAAAGCCTGTACATGCATCTGACCTTCTGTCCTGTATAGTACCGAGATTATATCACCCGGAAGTGCGCTGAGACAAGTAATGAGATGGAAACCATAGCCCGGGATGTAAACGGGTGTTCCTGTTTACGGATTTTCATTCTATCAAAAGACGATGCGGCAATGAAGCAGTACACAGGGATGAAACGTAAAGAGACTGCGAAAAAGATCAAGCGGTTTATTGAGGAAATTCGGAAAATGCCGGAAATGATAGCCAGGTTTGACGACATGTTCTGGAATGTACTGGCGTAAAGCCGGATGGTGGAAAAGGAACGATTCTGCTCTTAATGTGGTTAAAGGAACATTCCTGAAGGCTGAAAGCTCCTGCTTCTTTTGTACCAAACTCCGTCACCCATTTCCCAGGATTATTTCAAACCGCATCAGGATTAACCAGATTCACAGAGATGAGGAAGGAAAGCAGATCTGTTACGCTTATGGTGTAGAGGCGCAATCGATTGACTTTTGACACGAGAAATAATCCATAGAATATGAGAGCCCCGCAAGAGGCGGTGAAGAACGGAACCTGGCGGTTGTTCCTACTCCCTGAAATGAAAGAAGGGATAAGACGCTGCTAAAAAACAGCATTATTTCGATGTGGCCTCGTCCTCAGCATGATGAAGGAAATTCTGTATCCTATTTCTGTCGAGTCGTGTCAGGGAACTGGAGGCGATTTAGTCCGGCTGTTGCAGACACAGAGACTGAATGGATTCATTGCAGGAACCTGGAAAGCATGGTACAATCGGAGTGAATTGATACAGGCTTACTGAAGAAAAAGATAGAAGAACAGGTTTGTTTGGAATAGAAAGAATACATGTCCTATTATTACACGAAAGAAACGGAGAAGGTCGGATGGGAACATATTTACATCCGGGAAACAGTGGATTTCAGAGGGTTTCGGAAAAGGACTATGTTGACAAGACTGAAATGATAGGTATTGTGAATCGTACCATCGGAACAATGAAAAACCTGATCTGTGTCAGCAGGCCCCGGAGATTTGGAAAATCCTTTTCTGCGCAGATGCTTTGTGCGTATTATGATAAGAGCTGCGATTCGCATGAACTGTTTAAGGGTTATAATATTTCGAATGATCCAACATACGAAAACAATCTCAACAAATACCATGTAATCAGTATTGATGTAGGTGGATTTATCGCCAATGCCAAAAAGAAATTAATGCCTCTTAAAATGATCCCGACGGTCATCGAAACAGCCAGTAAGCCTCCTGTCTACTCTATGAAGAACTTTATTGAAGCCGATCAGTTGTGCACATAATAGCTCTGCAAAGGGAATGTCGGGAACATCTATAGTGAACGCCAAAAGTCTTTTTACATTGCTTTTCAGTAAACAACGGATATTAACACCTGTGAAATAATCAAAGTCAAAACTTCAATTTCGTTTACTATAAATGTACAGAAGAGACAAGGAAGGAACTGGTGAGAGTGGACAAAGGCTGATCAAACCTCCACAACCCTCTCCGCCCGCAAAACCAAGACGCAGTCACAATCCCATGTGGGCAGGGAATCGGTGAAAGCTCCGCTGTTGCTCAGTTCGATGGCGTCATACACTTCCGCAAGTTTCTCGAAATCCAGGTAGCACCAGTTCGGTACGTACCACTCTCTCAACTGCTCCAATGTCGGGTGCTTCACTTCCAGTGGCTTTTTCGGCTCCCAGGGGCGGAGTTTCGGAAGGGTAATCAGCTGATCCAGATCTTCCAGTATGAGAATCGATGCTCCGGGAAGTTGAAAACGAAAAGAGAACTGAAGGTTCTCAAGGTTGAATTCGTTTTTCCTGTCCCAGGTTTCCCAGCCCAATTCATCATCAACCCTTGATGCCCACATGCCGGTTCCATCTGCCGGTTTCGGCCTCCAGTCGCCGTTACGGACAGGGATGAAAAGATGTGGAGAAAAATGATCTGATCCATAATGGATGTAGGTCATGGGGTGTTCCTCCCGATAAAGAAAGCCCTCCGCACCTGCATGGGGAGAGCAAAAACTAGTGTCAAGGCAATACTAACGACGGGTTCTTCAGCATGTCAGTAATTAAACCACACATCTTATCCATAACCTGACCCATTTGATCACTAAGATTAGCTATTTTCCCTCGAAGTTCCACTGATTCCCTTGTATTCTCTGTAACCTGTAGAGATAATTGAAGATATTCATTTCGCCCAATAAAACCCCGATTCTCAATAATGTAATCCTTCATTGCTCGGAATGTTCTTATTAAAGCTTTACTTTGTTGTGTGGCAAGGTCGCCACGAAGCACCGTCATAAGCATATATATTCCAGACTCTGTAAAAGCCCAAGGCAATGATGTCCTTCCACCTTTGACGCTCCTCGTTTGCATCGCGGTCAAATTTTTTGACCGCGATAATTCCTCTACCTCTTCCACTGTTAGCTGAAACCGAAAGTCATCATCAAATTTTTCAATGTTATTTTTTTACTTGCTGGTTAAAAGCTTTTGTTGTATATCCGTATATTTATGCAAATTCAAAATCCAGCATGACCTTTAAACCCCGGACCTCATAAATTCTATCACGAATAGTCCGCTCATCTATAATCGCAAGTTCCGTAGTGGTCGGCTTATCGTCTGAAACCTTTTTTGCCGTTGCTATATTTTCGCCGTTTCCCTTCCCGCCGATGCCATTGGCACGGCATATGTTACATGTCGCATTATATCTTAACACTCTTGGGCGGGCAAAGATATTCATTCGATGCCCGCCCAAGTATTATCTGAAGCTCTTTTGCTCTTGATAAGGTATGTCAGTATTCTTGGCGACCTTTTTCGACCAATTGGGCAGATGTCATCTTATTCATTGTATTCTCCCATATCGTTGGCATAGCATTAGTCGTCAATCCAGGAACAGCGACCTCATATAGTCCTGCAGCGTATGCAGCACCCTGACCACTTCCACCTGATCCCCTTCGCAAAGGTAGAATATACGGTAATTTTCACAGACCAGAAACCGATAATCGGTATGGACAGAAAGTACGGCATCCAGCGGCATGCCTCTCTTAGGCATGTCCCGGAGGCCTTCGATGCTGGCGCGGAGCAGCTTGAGGATGCGCTGGGCGGCGTCGGGATTGGCCAGCTCATCGCTGATATAATCGCGGATGCCGATCAAATCCCTTCGCGCCGCCGGAGAAACAATCACATTTGCCATGTTTACACACCCAGCCCTTCGAAGGCCTCATCGATTGTCAGGCCGCCTTCCTTGCGCAGGGATTCCACACCCCTGGAGAGCTCGGTCAGAAGGCGGATGGTCGCCAGCTGTTTCTCGTAGTCCGCGATGCTCTGGACAACATACTTCCCACGGCCATTCTTGGTGAGGTACACCGGCGAGCCGTCGTCACAATGGCCCAATACCTCGCCATAGTTTTTCAAATCGGATACCGGTATAATGCTCGGCATGAAGATCATCTCCCTCCATTCGATTGTCGTCGTCTTCCCTGAGGGAGCCGACGACCCGGGAAACGTTCAGTTTCCCTAATCAAAATTATACCAGAATTTCACCCGGAATTCAACGGTAAATTTCACCCGTAATGAAATCCAACATAAGTTTCCAGATGAATCAAGACTGTTGTGAAAAAGCGTTTTGCAGGATGCAGGATTATTCCTGTCAACGAGAACCGGCTGCAGCAGTCTGGTATAGGCAGCAGAATCCGGCATCAGATACAGGACATAGTCAATGATGCAGCGAGGATGGTAGTTGAGATCCGGATTGATGATCATTGGGGCGCCGGTTATTTCCTGATTCAGCTCGGCCGTGCGTTTCATGATCTCCGTGCTGTCGAGGTCCGTATCCGGTGAAACAATCGGCAGATCCACGCCATACCGCTCAAACCCCCACTCCTGCGGCGGAATCTTGGAAACTATATCTTCCTGCCGGAACACATTAAAGATATTCCGGTATTGGTCGGGTTCCCTCGTGTGCCTGGGGGCAGCAAATGAATAGGCATAAACATCCTGAAATCTGCCGGAATCCGTACAGCGCGCCGCCACAATATCGGCAACTGCTCCGCCTCTGCTGTAACCGGTGATCCATATTTTTGCCTTTCCTTCAGGCGGATATCGGTTAAGATAGGCATCCAGTTCTTGAAGCGCTTTCCCGGCAGCCTCAGAAAATCTCTCCGGAATCGTGCCATTGCCGATACTGACATTGCTTGCCCATTTCTCGCCATAATTGTTTCCGCACACCACCAGACTGATCACCGTCAGATCATCTACCTTTTTGCAGGCGATGGCAAGCGCGATGGAATCTTTCGTGGTTTTTTTTCATAGGTACGTGCATCGATATCCTCAAAGCCCATATTCTGAAGGAACTTTACCACGCACTCCCCCTGGTTCCCCTCACGCATAGTGACCCGTGCCGATGAAATGGCCAGTCCTGCGGAAACCCGCGCCAGTGAATGATGATATTGATCGGAGGGACGGAAGAAAAAAATATTTGCAGGAGTTTGATGATGGTTCAAGACAGGTTGTGTTTCTCGACGAACTCCCATGGCTTGACACACCTAAGTCGGGATTTGTTTCAGCGTTTGAAGCCTTTTGGAATACCTGGGGATGTCACAGAGACAATCTTATGGTTATTGTTTGCGGGAGCGCGAATTCCTGGATTGTCAATACCCTGATCAATAACCATGGAGGTTTGTATGGAAGACTGACACATGAAATAAAGCTGTATCCGTTTAATCTGTCGGAATGTGAAGCGGTTTTAAAGGATTCCGGAATAACCTATTCACGATATGATATTGCGCAGTGCTATATGATCCTTGGAGGAATACCCTATTATTACAGTTTCTTCAGACCGGATTACAGTGTGGCACAGAATATTGATATGCTTTTCTTTTCCAAACAGGCAAAGCTGAAGGGAGAATACAGAAGGCTTTTTAAGTCTTTGTTCAGGAATCCTGACTATCCGATGGATCTGACCACACATCTCGCTGTAAAAAGGTCAGGCTTTACCAGAAAAGAACTCCTTGAAGAGTTGAAACTCAAGGATGGCAGTGTGTTTAAGGATGCTTTAGATGCTTTAATGGCAAGTGATTTCGTTGAAAAATATGTTCCCTTCGGAAAAGGCAGCAGGGAAACGGTTTATAAGCTGACAGACCCTTTCTGCTTGTTTTACCTGCATTTTATAAATGACAAAACAGGACTTGACGAAGATTTCTGGCAGAAGAACCTGAATTCCCAGTCCATAAATGTCTGGAGAGGGTTTGCGTTTGAAAATGTCTGTTTCAACCATATTAAACAGATCAAAAGAGCTTTGGAAATAGGCGGAGTATCATCAAAACAGTCGGCATGGATCAGTCCTGGGGATGGAAAACAGACGGGAACGCAGATCGATTTGATCATTGAACGCCGGGATAATGTTTTTAATATGTGCGAGATTAAATTCTATAACAAGAGCTTTAGTGTAAGTAAATCCTATTATGAAAAAGTTCTCGGGCGGATCGAACTGCTTGGAGAAATGATTCCGTCTAATGCAACCGTCCACAGTACTTTAATCACAACATTCGGACTTACACGGAATGAATATAGCGGAGCTTTTGTGAAGGTTATCACCCTGGATGATCTCTTCTGCCGGGAATGACAGGAACGGCATTTTGAAGGCTCAGATAAACAAACAGCTGAAACGAAATGCGGCCTGTACCACTCAGGAGGAGCGTTAAAACCTGCTTGCTTTAGCGGCTCTGTCACGCAGTGAAAATCAGGACGTTTGCCGGAGGAATACGGCAGGATTTGTATGGAAGAATGCCGGGAAGAGGGAACGATACGGCGCCCCTTTTCCCGGCATTTCATCTTTCGGCGGGTCGTTGTTTTCCGTGTGATGATATGATAAAATCACTGCAAGTGGCCCTGTCGCGAAGCGACAGATTGCCGAATCCGGGTCAATGTCCGGCTGAGCCGGCAAAAGACCGGCAGTGAAACGTATAAAGGAGATCCATCATCGGATCCCGAATAGATTGAATCGCGGGAGGAACGTCGAAAGGAAGCGGATGCCATGAAAGTTGTACTGGAAAATCTGACGATGAAGTTTAAGTCCCCGCATGTCAAAGGGGAAGAGGTGACGGCAGTCGATCATCTCAACTTTGAAATACCGGACGGAAAGCTGATCTGCCTGCTGGGTCCCAGCGGATGCGGGAAAAGCACGACCCTGAACCTGATCAGCGGTCTGGAGACGCCCACGGAGGGAAAGATCTGGTTCGGGGACCAGGATGTGACCCGTTTGCCGCCGGAAGAGCGGGGCGTGGGACTGGTGTTTCAGAACTATGCCCTGTACCCGCACCTGACCGTGGAGCAGAATATCATTTTCCCTCTGCAGAACCTGAAGGGCGACCGGAAGATGACGAAGGAAGCCATGCACCAAAAAGCGGTGGAAGCCGCGAAACTGGTGCAGATCGACGGCCTGATGGAACGCAAGCCGAAGGAATTGTCCGGCGGTCAGCAGCAGCGCGTGGCCATTGCCCGGGCGCTGGTCAAGATCCCCAGGGTTTTGCTTTTGGATGAGCCGCTTAGCAACCTGGATGCCCGGCTGCGGCTGCAGACCCGGGAGGAACTCAGGCGGATTCAGCGTGAAACCGGGGTCACCACCATCTTTGTGACGCATGACCAGGAGGAGGCCATGAGCATTAGCGACCAGATCGTCGTGATGAAGGCCGGCAAACTGCATCAGGCGGGAAAGCCGCAGGATGTCTATGATGACCCGGTCAACCTCTTCGTGGCCCAGTTTCTGGGAACGCCTCAGATCAATGTGTTTGAGGGGAAAGTGGAGCAGGAGAAGCTCTGGATCGGGGAGGAAGCGGTGCTGGATGTCCCGGGCCGCAAAGACAGGCAGGTCTGGGTGGGCATTCGTCCGGAAGGGTTTATCCCCGGGGACGACGGCCCGTTTACCTGCCGGATGGACCGGATTGAGATGATGGGGCGTGATGTGAGCATCATCTCTTCGCATCCGAAGATGACCGGCCGGTGCATCCGCTCCATCGTGTCATCGGATGACCACCTTCCCGTGGGACAGGAGCAGGTCCGTTTCCGCCTGAAACCGCACAAGGTGTTTCTGTTTGACAGGGAGAGCGAGGAACGGGTATGAAGAAGAACAATAACCTGAAAGCCTGGCTGTATCTGCTGCCGGCGATCCTGTTTCTGGGCGTGTTCATGGTCTATCCGCTGATCGATGTCTTTTTCTACTCGGTGGAGGAAAACTATCATTCGATCTCTCAGACCTATACAGGCGTGGGCCTGGGGAATTTCGGTCATGTTCTGAGTGATCCCTACTTTATCCAGGCACTGAAGAATACCCTGCTTCTGGTTGTGATCACGGTTCCGATCAGCACGGGCATTTCCCTGCTGATTGCCCTTGGCCTCAGTTCCATTACGGCCCTCAAAAAAGCATTCCAGACCATCTATTTTCTGCCGTATGTGACCAACACGCTGGCGGTCGGCCTGGTATTTATGATTCTGTTTGCCCGGACGGAGTACACCGACGGACTGATCAATACCCTGATTCAGTCCCTGGGCTTTGAGACCGTTGATTTCATCAACGGGCCTTACTGGGCGAAAATGCTGGTGGCCTCTCTGTATACCATCTGGGTGGTCATGCCCTTTAAGATCCTGATCCTGACCAGTGCGCTGGCCAGCGTGAACCAGGATTACTACAAGGCGGCCCGGGTGGATGGCGCCAGCAGCGGACGGATCTTCCGGAAGATCACCCTGCCCATGATCAGCCCGACCGTGTTTTACCTGATCATCACCGGCTTTATCGGCGCCTTCAAGGCGTACAGCGATGAGGTGGCGCTGTTCGGCGTGAACCTCAACGAGGCAGGGATGAACACGATTGTGGGCTATGTATACGACATGCTCTACAGTGACAAGGGCGGGTATCCCGGGTACGCGGCCGCCGCGGCCCTGGTGCTGTTTGCCATTGTGTTCACCATCACCTATATCAACCTGAAATTCAGCAGGGACAAAGTCCAGTACATGTAAGCCTGTTTATGACCAATCGTCGCTGCATGCCTGCCATGGGACTTTGTCTGAGGATGAGAAGATATGATTGAAAATAAAAAGAACATCTCAAAGGTGCTGATCTATCTGCTGCTTTTCGTCTGGGCGCTGATCGTCCTGTTTCCCTTTTACTGGATGGTGCTGACCAGCGTGAAGGACACGGCAGCATACAACAATGAAAAAGTGCCGGCCTTTTTTACCATGAAACCGACACTGGCAAACTATGTCAAAGCGTTCACCGAGGTCAGTCTGGGACGGTATTTCATCAACACCCTGATCTTTACCGCGGCAACCACCGGGCTGATGATGCTGGTGACCATTCCCGCCGCGTTTGCGTTTGCCCGTCTGGAATTCAGGGGAAAGAACCTGGTGTTTGCCCTGTTCCTGAGTCTGATGATGATCCCCAATGAGCTGGTCATTATCACCAACTATGCGACCATCGTCAACTGGGGGTTCCAGAAAGGGGACCTGACCTATCTGGGCATGATTCTGCCCTCGGTGACCAGTGTATTCTATATTTACCTCCTGAAGGAAAACTTTGAGGCGATCCCCAACGAACTGTACAATGCGGCCCGGGTGGATGGCACCGGTGACCTCAAGTATCTGCTGAAGGTGATGGTGCCCATCTGTCAGCCGACCATTGTCACGATAGTGATCCTGAAAGTGATCGAGTGCTGGAACAGTTACGTCTGGCCCAGGCTGATCGCCAGGGAATCGAAATACTTCCTGGTTTCAAACGGCATCCAGGCCATTCGCGAGAGCGGATTCGGCCGGCAGGATATCCCCGCGATGATGGCGGCCGTGGTGGCGGTGAGCGTTCCGCTGATCGTCCTGTTCCTGATGTTCCGGGATAAAATCATGGCCGGTGTCTCCAGAGGAGGAACCAAAGGTTAATTCATCATTCACCGATTGAACAGCAGGCTGTGAATTGAAGCCGGAGGAGTGGCCCTGTTCGGGGCTTCTGAGAAGCTGCTCCGGCAAAAGACCGACTTTGAGGAAGAGTGAAAAAGAGTCTGATGAAAAAAATCATTGCGGGACTGTTGCTGATTCTGTGTCTTGCCGTTTTATCCGGGTGTCACGGCAGGCTTGTCAGCCAGGAAGGGGCAGACACGGGAAACGCGAAGATTCCGGAGAAATTTGACGAGTCACAGAAGATCGAGCTGGTATTCTGGGCCAAGAATGACACCAATAAGGTCCAGACGGCGGTATATACACAGGCGATAAAGGATTTTGAGGCGATGTACCCCAATGTCACCATCAATCTGCGCCTGTATGCCGACTACAGCAGGATCTTTGCGGACGTGATCACGAACATTGCAACCCAGACCACGCCCAACGTCTGCATCACGTATCCGGATCACATTGCCACCTATATGACCGGACAGAATGTGGTGCTGCCGATGGATGAGTGGATGGAGGACAGCCGGTACGGTCTGGGCGGGAGTGAACTCCGGTTCGATGCCCCCAGACAGGAGGAGATCGTTCCCGAATTCCTGAACGAGTGTGTGCTGAGCGGGCACACGTATGCGATGCCGTACATGCGTTCCACGGAAGCACTTTATGTGAACGAGGACATGGTGCGGCGGCTGGGGTATGAACTGCCGGATACCGTGACCTGGGACTTTGTCTGGGAAGTCAGTGAAAAGGCCATGGAGAAAAACGAGGACGGGACCTTTAAGATCAACGGCCAGAAGGTGATGATTCCGTTCATCTACAAGAGCACGGACAACATGATGATCACCATGCTGAAACAGCTGGATGCGCCATATTCCACGGATAACGGCGAGGTGCTGCTTTTCAACGACACCACAAAAGGCTTGCTGGAGGACATTTACACGCATGCCAAGAGCCGGGCGTTTTCCACCTTCGCCATCAGCAGCTATCCGGGCAACTTCCTGAACGCGGGACAGTGCATCTTTGCGGTTGACTCCACTGCCGGCGCCACCTGGATGGGCAGCGAAGCGCCGATGATGGATATCGAGGCGGAACAGGTGGTTCCCTTCAGCATCCGGGTGCTGCCGATCCCGCAGTTTAAGCCGGAGACGCCGAAGATGATCAGCCAGGGCCCCAGCATCTGCATCTTCAACAAGGAGGATCCACAGGTCGTCCTGGCCAGCTGGCTGTTTACCCAGTACCTGCTCAGCAATAAGGTTCAGCTGGGGTATGCGGAGACGGAAGGGTATTTGCCGGTGACCCTGAAGGCACAAAAGAGTCCGGAATATATCGAGTACCTGAGCCGCAAAGGGGAGGACGATGATCACTATGCGGTGAAGATCGAGGCCAGTGAGCTGCTGCAGCGGCATACCTCGGATACGTTTGTCACGCCGGTTTTCAATGGCAGTGCATCTCTGCGTTCCGCGGCAGGACAGCTGATTGAAAGCACGGCCAAGAGTGCACGGCGGAAGGAAAAGATGAGCGATGCATACATCGAGAAGCTGTATGCCAGCATGAACAGCCTGTTCCAGCTGGATCAGATTGAGGTCAAGCCCGCCAAAAAGGTCACATTCGGGGAACTGCCGGCCGAGGCAAAAACCCTGCTGATCGTCATTCCGTGCGTGTGGCTGGTGATCGGGGTGTCTTCTCTGTGGGCCGGAATGCAAAAGAACAGAAAAAAGCAGAAGTGAACAAAAATGTCTGAGAATCCATTGTGTTTTTGAGGCGTTTGATGTATGATTTTCCCCGTAATCGGGACAAGTCCCGGAAACAACGAAAGGAGATCCGATACGATGAAAAAGATTCTTTGTCTGGTTCTGGCACTTTCTCTTGCGCTGTGCGCGGCACTGGCTCTGGCAGAAAGTGAGTTCCCCGAAGTGGAACTGATGACCTACAAGCAGTACGCCGAAGCAGAGGTAGATGATCCTGTTTATGTGGAGACCTATGTGCAGGCGACCCAGTCCTGGTGGGATAACAAGATTACGGTTTACGGACAGAGCGAGGACGGCGCGATCTTCATCTATAACATGACCTGCACGGAGGAAGACGCTGCCAAGCTGGTTCCCGGCACGAAGATTGCCGTTAAAGGTTACAAGGCTGAATGGGCAGGTGAAGTGGAGATTGCCGAGGGCGCGACATTTGAAATTGTCGAGGGCGATCCTTTTATCGCGAAAGCGGCAGATGTCACAGATCTGCTGGGCAAGGACGAACTGGTCTCCCATCAGAATGAGCTGGTCAGCTTCAAGGGCCTGACGGTTGAGGCATATGATGAAACCGGTGCGGCTTTCGCGTACAAGAACGCGGAAAACAAGACGGACGACCTGTACTTCAAGGTCTCCAAAGACGGCCAGGTCTACGACTTCTGCGTGGAGTTCTATCTCTGCGGCAATGATACCGACGTATACAAGGCAGTTGAGGCACTCAAGGTCGGCGACGTGATCGACGTGGAGGGCTTCCTGTACTGGTACAATGGTGCCAATCCCCATATCACCAGCGTAACCAAAGCAGAATAATCCGGCCTTTCGGGCCTGGGTCCGAAGGGGGACAATACCAGAAAAAAAACAAGACTGCTCAGATTTGGGCAGTCTTGTTTTGCGTGGGTCTCTTCCGGAAAATTGATATGTGCTTTTAGAAAATCTGCGACAAATATTCTGAGGATTTCAGAATGTGAGTTGGGGGAAACGTTGTGGTTATTGATTTCTTGGGACTTTGAGGGTAGAATAGTACGTAAAATAGGTGTATTATACGAACCTAACTTTGATGCCTGCGAAAGGCGGTCGCGGATGAGATTGTACCTGGACAACTGCTGTTACAATCGCCCATATGACTCACAGTCATCTTTTAAGGTGAGCATGGAGACGAGAGCAAAACTTCATATTCAGGAAGAAATCAACCAGGGAAAGTATGAGCTGGTAACTTCCTACATGACAGAGTACGAGAACTCAAAGAATATAGATTCTATGAAACGTGATGCGATAAGGGAGTACCAGGAGCGGCACAATACGTCGTACGTACCAATTGAACGGCGCGAAGAATTGCAACAGAAAATTGCTGAGATTATGGAGTACAACATCGCCTACAAAGATGCGACCCATGCAGCATGTGCAATTTATGCAGGGTGTGATTACCTTCTGACAACTGATACTCGTTTTCAATAACGGTACAAAGGAGGAGAGGTTAAAATCCTGAATCCTCTTGAGTTCGTGCAGTTAGTGGAAGAGGAGGAAAAGTTATGATTGCGAATACAGCAGAGATCCTTTCCCGGGGAATGGCTATTCTTACTGAAAAGATGGGAATCGTGGAAGCTGAAACTTTTCTTTTTCTAGTTAAAACGGAAGGTTTCGACTACACGAAGTGGCAGCGGGAATACTTTGGAAACAAGAGTAAGGAAGAATTGGATGCAGATATGGATGCCTATTTTTCTGCCAATCCATACGTCGGTGATCCTGTTAAAGTCATCTGATCTGAAAGAAAAGAGCCCTCCAATCCCCATACCGACTAAAGTGGTTCCAACGTCAAGGACAAGATTTAGACAGTCAAAACCCGAAATTGGTGGCCGGGAAACCGGCCCTTTACTTATGTTTAGTTTGAGTACCTCCAGCCCATTTTTTCTCCATTCCCGCAGTTGAAACCATACTGTCTGGACCAGGTACTGGGAGGACAGGATCATTTCATTCCATTGCCGCTTGCTCCTTAACTTGCTCCTTAACTTTTGCTCACATTATAATGGAGAAAAGAAAAGGAGCAAGCTGTTTTTCTATTTGCTGTTTCCTCTTTGCAAGTTAGAAATGAGGAGGTACTATGTACAAAGACTATGTCGGGAAGCCCCTTGACGATGAAATTGAGCATATCATTGATGATGTGGTCGAAAGACATCATGGAACAGTGAAGGTTTTTAATAACAAAAAATAGATATTAAAATGAACAGCGGCATAAAGACGATTGGACATAAGGACTTCTACATCACGTTTATTCACGGGACACCAGACATCGAATTTGAAAGGATTCTTGATGTACTGACCTGCAGATAAACTGTGCGCAAACCTTCTGTGTGAGCCATTTCCTGCAGATTGTTTGAGCCTTTTTTTTGAGGCTTGCAATGAGACTGAATACAATATTCGAGATGGATAACCGTCGGATTTGATGGGGCAAGGCCCTGTCAGGTCGACGGTTTTTGTTGTGCCTAGCAAGGCGTTGCGGCGGCCGTAACAGCCATGAAGGAAGCGATGGGTGCCTTTCACGACCGTAGTCGTGTAGGTTTCCCAACGCCCCTTCCCGAGCCGGACGGGCACCTTTCGATACATCCGGTTCTCCGCCTGTCTAACGCATCTTTTATAGATGCGCGACAGAATCTCAGATGAAGGTTTCGCAACCGGTGTCTGCGTGAGGATTTCCGCTCTTTCTGAAAAAAACTGGCGTAAATACGCCAAAAGACGACCATCACTTGCTTTGAGAAAGAAATGGTTTATAGCATACTCGTAAAAAATGCGTATTTACCCAGAATCTTTCGGGAGGACATGGTGATGGAGAGATGGATAGAACGAGGAAAGTATCTGCAAAAGCCGAAATGAGCTCCGGAAGAAAGGAGACCTCCATACAGAAAATGCCGATTTTAGATAAGATATGATATCATGCCTCGTAAAATTTATCCGGGTGTACCGTATTTTTTTTACGGAACGCATTGACCAGGCAGACACTTTTGGATATACTTCAAATGGCACGATCTAAAAGGAAAGATCTTGTCGCAAAGCGACAGATTGTCAAGGCGTGAGCATCAGCAAATTGCGGTAGAGAAAGACCAGACTATGGGTCATTAAGGAGGAGTCATGAATGCTGAAAAGATTTTCAGTCATTAATTTCAAGAATTTTGAACAACGTGCAGTTTTTGAACTGGATAGCCCTTCGAATTATGAATTCAATGATATGATTGTTCAGAATGGCTGCATTAGCAAAGGGATTATTTATGGAATTAATGGAAGCGGCAAATCCAATCTTGCATTAGCCATATTTGACATCATCCTTCATTTGACGGATAAGGAAAAGGCGTTTGAAAAATACTCGATTTATCTGAATCTTTCCAGCAATAAGCCAATAGCAGAATTTGAGTATGTTTTTATGTTCGATGGTGTAGAGGTGATTTACAGATATGGGAAAAAAGATGCGGCTACTTTGGCATATGAAACGCTAATTATTGATGACAAAGAAGTTGTAAGTTATGATTTTAATACAGGAAATGGGTACACGATTCTCAAAGGTGCTGAAACACTCCAATTCACGTCTGAACTGCAGGCTGGTTTAGAAAGGTTATCAAGAGTAAAATATATTAAAAACAACGCTATTCTGGAAAATAATAAAATTAATAAAGCGTTTGTTTCTTTTACATCTTTTGTGGATAATATGCTTATGTTTTATTCACTGGACAGCAACAGATATCAGGGGTTAACCATTGGAGAGGACTCATATACTCAGGGAATTATACGCAATGAAAAAATGAAGGAATTTGAGAGCTTTCTTCGGGAACAAGGCATTGATTATCATCTCGTAGCTTTAGATGTCAATGGAAACAACGAAATATTCTGCAAATTCCCACGTCAGACTGTTCCATTCAGTAAAATAGCTTCTAGCGGAACTAGATCGCTTGCATTGTTTTACTATTGGTACACACTGATGTCAAAGGCTTCATTTGTTTTTATTGATGAATATGATGCCTTTTATCACTTTAAATTATCTCAGGATTTAGTCAGACTTGTTCGCTCCCTGGCAGGTACTCAGGTATTTTTGACAACACATAATACGGATCTGCTGTCAAATGAGCTTCTCCGGCCAGATGCATATTTCATTATTGATCATAATAAAATATGCCCTCTGGATAAAAGGACAGAAAAAGAATTACGTAAGGCACACAACCTGCAAAAAATGTATAAAGCGGGGGCTTTTAATGAGTAAGCCAGTAAAATGTTTTATCGTTGAAGGCGTGAGCAGAGATTATCGCTTTATAAAAGAGATGACGAGCACTTTCTTCAAAGGAAAGTATGAGTCGCTGGTTATCTGTTTACCTGCAGCACAAAACATTTACATGTTGTATGAAAAATTGAAAAGAGACAACTTTGAAACAGACCTTATCGAATTATTGAGAGAAGAGGTACCTGAAGCGAGAATAGCCCTTGAAGGGGCATACACGTCAAAGCATTGATGAAGCAAAGAAGTTTTTTTCAAGTAGCAAGACAACATAAAATCAGGACCCTGCTTTATCAGATAAGGCAGGGCCCTGACTTTATGTTACACAGCCGAACCATCAGATCCGGGTGCTGCTGTGTCGTCCTGGCGAAAAACCGGCATAGACGAGGAAGGCAGGAAGGAAATTGAGACAAAAGGCATCGGGGACGGACAGGGAATGAATCAGTCGTCCACGTTCAGAATGTCGAGGAAGCCGGTCATATCGAAGATCTTGCGGATTTCGTCGCTTACATTAATGGCCTTGATCGTTCCGTCTATTTCCTCCATCTGCTGGGCGTAGTACAGCAGGACACGCAGTCCGGCGGAGGAAATGTAGTTGATCTTTTCGAGATCGAAGAGGATGGAGTTGATTCCCGAAACCTGCTGAGCCATTAACTGCTCAAGGACCGGGGCGGTATTGGTGTCAATGCGTCCCTCGGGGATGACGGTCAGTTCGCTGCCATTGGTTTTAAATTCAACTGTCATTGTGATGCGTTCCTTTCTTTGCTGTTGTTTGTTCAGGGCTGAGAGCCGGCGGCACCCGGCCCGGCCGGATCCGTTTGGGCGGGGCCGTTGTAGAGGATACAGAGCATGGTAAGATCGTCGAACTGCTGTGCGTTTTCTACGAATGCGTCTACGCCGGCTTTAAGCTGCTGCAGAAGATGGGCGGGGGTGCGGTCCTGCGTCTGGTTCAGCGTATCCAGCAGCCGTTCCTCTCCGAAGAAGGCTTCCTGGCTGTTGGCCGCCTCGGGAACGCCGTCCGTGTAGACAAACAGGACATCTCCGGGCGCAAGGCTCAGGGTATAGTCTTTATATTTGGCGCGCTTCATGCCGCCCAGCACCATTCCGTGGGGGTCGTGGATGAACTCAAAGGGCGTGTCGAGATGACCGAGAACCGGATTTTCGTGGCCGGCGTTGCAGGCGATCAGGAGGCCGCTTTCAAGGTCCAGAATGCCCATCCAGACCGTCACAAACATATGCAGGGGATTGTTCCGGCACAGAAGCAGATTGGCTGCGGTGAGGATCTCAGATGGAGTCTTGCCGGGGGAGGCGCAGCCGCGGATCTGGTTCATGGCAGCCATCATGAACAGGGAAGCGGGAATGCCTTTTCCGGAAACATCCGCGATGACCAGAGCCAGATGGGTGGGATCCAGGAAGAAGAAATCGTAGAAATCGCCGCCGACGTTCCGGGCGGGAAGCATGCTGGCTCCAAGGGTGAATTCAGTGCGTTCGGCAAACTCACCCTCGATCTTCGGCAGAGACATGAGCTGTATGCGGGAGGCCAGGCCCAGTTCCGTATCAATGCGTTCCCTCTCGGCC
Source organism: Christensenella sp. UBA4263 (assembly GCA_002395225.1). Taxonomy (GTDB): domain Bacteria; phylum Bacillota; class Clostridia; order Christensenellales; family Aristaeellaceae; genus Ventricola. Next base: position 45,707 of record DGWH01000089.1, on the reverse strand, counting down.
GTGACCTTTTTGAGCCGGTCTGTATCCGTGATAATGTGTTTCTGCATGGAACGGATTTCTGCGTACAGGTCCGAAATTTCATCCTTCCGTCTCAGATTCATATGAATAACGGAGGCCTCGGAATAGCCGTCGGCTCCGCTGACAAATTCGGCGGTTCCTTTTGCCAGCAGTTTCAGGGGATGGACGACCAGCCGCTGCAGGATAAACAGGTTGGCAAGGACCGCAAAGACGGTTAGAAGAATAACGGCGAGAATGCTGCTGAGCAGGAAATAGCGCTGCTCCCCAACCAGCTCATTCATATCCAGATCTGCACAGGCGAATCCCGACGGATGATGATACGCCTCGGATTCCAGATACTTACAGGCGGTACACAGCCATCCGTATTCGGAATGATAGATGGTGGGGGGAACATCATCCCGCTCGCCGTATTCTTCGAATTCTTCAAGCGGAATCTCTTTTCTTCCCATCGTCCATAGAGGTTCACCGCTGTCGTTCAGAAGATCATAGGTATCCGTTCCGACTATTTTCTGATAGTAAACCGATTTCATGCCAAAATCGGATTTGACCAGATCGAGGATGGCCCGAAGATTATCAACGACAAACCCCAATGTTCCATAAGCAAGCGACTCTTTTTCTTCTCCAGTCAGCAGTGAGGAGAAAGGGCCGTCTATGGTATACATCCATTCTCTTAGAATGGTGTCATCCTGCTGACGCTCTGCCTCGGCCCGTACCTGCTCGAATTCTTCCGTCTGGATGATCTCCCAGATGTAATCCAATTCGGCCGTTGAACTCAGTTCATGGAGATGTTCCGCTGCTCTTTCTGTACGGCCTTTAAAAGAACGAATAATCAGAACCCCACTGGATCGGTAGAGCAGCATGACCAGGCCAATGGCCACAAAAAGAATGCTGCAGACCGTGACAATATTGAGTTTGAACCGCAGAGACTGGCGGCGGATTTTCCCGTTTTTTCGTTTACTGTTCACTTTCATGTCCCCTCGTTAAACCGGCAGGCGGTTTCGGCAGATCCCTCTCAAACGGGCGAATCAGTACTGATAGCGCGGCTGATAATGACGCAGAAACAGAGCAGTCATGACCAGGCTCAGCGCCTCGGTTGTCGGCCAGGCACTCCACAGGCCCAGGCCTCCGAACAGAGCGGTCATGCCGTAGAGACAGGCGGTCAGAATGAGGAACGTTCTGGCGGCCGACAACAGTGCGGATACCACACCGTTGGAAAAAGCGGTGAAAACGCCGGAACCGAAGATATTGATGCCAACCATCAGGCAGGCCGGCAGGGCGATAATATAGCCCTGATAGGCGATTTTAAAGTACTCCGAACCGGGGTCAAAGAACAGCTCGATGGCCGCGTTGCGGAACAGATACAGGAGAATCATCAGCAGGAACCCGATAATCAGGCACCAGCGGATGCTCAGCCGGAAGACCCGGCGCCGCATGGGGATATTGCCGCTGCCGTAGTGGTAGGAGAGCACCGGTTCCACGGCGGAGGTAAAGCCCATGAAGACGGCCATGATCAGGAATGTCAGATAACTCCAGACCGAAAGGGCACTGACTCCCACCTCTCCGTAGTAACGGTAAGCAAGATGGTTCATGAAAAGAGCCGTAATGCCGCCGGCGAGGTTTGAAATCATGTCCGAGGAACCATTGAAGCAGATCTGACCCATGGCCCGCATGTCAATGGAAACCAGATGCAGCCGGTATGAACTCTTTCTTGCTCCCAGATAGAACCAGACCGCATAGACGATGGTGCTGAAGTACCCGATGACCGTTGCCAGACCTGCGCCGAAAATGCCCATTTTGAGTTTGGCCATAAAGATGTAGTCAAGAACACAGTTGAGAATGCCGCCGATCATGATCACCACGGCCGCCACCACAGTCTTCCCTTCGCCGATAATCGTGATGCCCAGCATGGACTGCAGGATGATGGCGGGGGCGAAGGCGCACATGATGACGTAATAATCCCGAAGGTACCCGATGTTTCCGTCCGTGGCCCCGCAGAACCGCATGATGGGCTCCTTGAAAAGCAGCGTCACGATAACGGAAAGGACACCCAGGATAAGGGTCAGCTCAAGCAGACCGGAGAAGACGCGGCTGGCCTCCTGCGGTTTGCCCTCGCCGACCAGCCGGACGACGAGGGCATTTCCTCCGCTGCCCAGCATGATGCCGGTGGCAACAAAAAGGCCCAGCAGGGGATAGAACAGGTTGGTGGCGCTGATGGCCATCTCGCCCACATAGCGTTCAATGAACATTCCGTCGACGAGCTGGTATAAGGCGATGAAGACAAAGGTAAAAATACTGGGGGCAACAAACCTGAGCAGGGAACCGAACGTAAAATTCTGTCCCAGTTCCAGATCCTGCTCATTCACTTTCTTCTCTGACAATCTTTTTCCTTCTTTCCGGGCCTCTCATTTGTTCTCTGCATAGGCAGGTGACAAATGGTCGCCGCGCGACAGGGCATTTTTCAGAGTTTACCGCTTTTTGGTGAAGATACTCATAAATGAGTGGAAGAATGACTTCCGGTCCGCCACTTTATCCCGAATTTCCCGGATGGTGATATCGGACTGGGAGCTGTGGGTCACCATCTCCTGAGCCAGCTTAATATACAGTTCCTGGAAGCGCTTCATGCTCTCCAGCTTATAGCGGCTGGCAGAGAAATCCAGGGTCATCTCAAGGCCTTTTGAGGCATCCAGAATCTGAATATCCAGAATGTTCTCGGAGGCGGCATGATTCTGCCGGATATCCACGGTGGAAATGTTAAAGTCCTCCGTTCCGCTTACCTCGCGGATATCCCGCTGATACAGCACGCAGACCAGTTCATTTTCCGAAATGCCGGTATTGGCGTTCATTTCCACATAAGGATAACAGCTGTGCGCAATGCCCTGCTCTACCTGATCATGGACATCCGAAAACAGTTCACGCAGGGTGAGTGAGTCGGAAAGACGCATTCCCACAGGCAGGTCACGGTAAAGCAGACCCACCGTGTTGATCAGGTGGCTTTCCTCCCGTCCGTTGTAAATCCAGCAGACCTTGATGTCGCTGGCGTCATTGTAGAGGGAGATAGCAAGACCGGCCACGGCGATGAAGAATTCGTTGCGGCTGACCCGGTAAGCCCTTTCAATGGCGTTCATCTGGGGCTGAAGGATGCCCATGCTGCAGGTGAGGCAGCCATAGTCATTTTCACGGGATTCCTGATCAACTTTGGGATGGGTGGACCAGGCAATGCCTTCATATCTGTCCTCAAAGTACCGGCGGCATTCCTTGTAGAAAGGCGTGCTGTGGATGGTTTCACGGGATCTGAGCATGGCGTAATAATAGTCTTTGTCAAGATCCATTCCCATATAAGCTTTGATAATATCGGCCATGAGGACTTTCATGGAGGTGCCGTCGGAGACGGTATGATGGACATCAAAGAAGAGATAACCGGCTTTTTCCGTCCTGAAGAAACGGCAGCGGTACAGAGTGCCGCCGATGACCTGGAAGGGCTGTACCAGGGTATCCTTCATGGCGTTGCGGAATTCCCAGTCAGTCAGTTTTTCGATATACAGTTCACGGGCACAGTCCGGCGTGTACCGCTGGACAATGCTTCCGTCTTTGCGGAAATGCATGGTGGTCAGCAGGGCAGGATGATGGTGGATGACGGTGTCCACCGCTTCCATGAGCGCCTCCAGGTCGATGACCTCCGGATCCACTTTCAGCATGGAGTAGAGGTTGAACATGGTGGAATCCGGGGTGTAGAGCTGATAATCCACCATGTAGGTCTGCTCGGTGGTCAGCAGATGTTCCTCGGCGATGGATTCCTCATTGATGTCATCTATGGAACCGTCCTGATTGTTTTGGCAGAATTCCTCGTAAAGCGCCGCGATCTTTTCCGGTGTTCTCCCGCGGAAAATCATGCTGGTCGTGAGACCATGCAGGGCACATTTGCTGATGGTTTCGATGGCGCTCAGGGAATCGCCGCCCATCTCATAGAAGTCATCCCGGATGCCGACGCGGCCGATGTGCAGCGCTTCGGCCATGGCCTCACAGATCGCTTCCTGTGTTTCATTTTCCGGTGCGACATAGCTGCTCTGGAAATCGCTGGAATCCGGTTCGGGCAGTGCCATCCGGTCCATTTTGCCGTTGGGTTTGAGAGGAACCGAATCGATTTTCATGAAGTAGGAGGGAATCATATAGTAGGGCAGACGGCGCAGCAGTTCCTCCCGCAGTTCGTTTTTGTCAAAGGTGACATCCTCGGTGTAGTAGGCGCACAGGAAACTCTTGTCCGCATCCTCAAATCCCCGGACAGCACACCATTTGATGCCCAGCGCTTCCTTGACGGCGGCCTCGATTTCCGCAGGCTCAATGCGGTTGCCGTTGATCTTGATCATGTCACCCCGGCGGCCCAGCAGGATGTAATTTCCGTTTTCATCCAGACGGGCCAGATCCCCGGAATGGAACATTCCCTCCGTGAATGCCCGGGCATTTTCCTCCGGCAGATGGATGTAACCGCGGACATAGGGGTTCTCAAAGCACAGCTCGCCGATTTCACCCGCCGGCACCTCCTTCTCGTCCTCATCCAGGAGACGAATCCGGATATCGACCTGGGGGTGGCCGATGGGGCAGGTCTCATAGGGTTTGTCAATTTTGAAGGAACCGACAGCGAAACCGGATTCGCTGGCCGCATAGATGTTGATCAGTTCCAGTTTCCTGTTGTACAGATTATTGGCCGGTTCACTGCCCACAAAGAGCATGCGGAGAAACGGACCGGTGTTGCTGCCCAGCTTACGGACATAGGAGGGAGTCAGGAAAGTAATGGTAATGCGCTTTGACAGGAAGAATCTGGCCAGGGCACCCGGATTTTTAATGGTCTCATAGGAAACCACATAGTTTCTGCCGCCGTATATACTCAGGGCCGTAACGGTGAAGATGACCGAGGCGACGAAATTCATCGGGGCCAGCAGTGCACTGCGATCAGATTCCTGGAACGGAATGGTCCCGTTGACCTTGATGGACTGGACCGCCATTTCCAGATTGCCGACCTCGTGCAGGACGCCTTTGGGGTTGCCGGTCGTGCCGGAGGTATAGATGGCATAGGCGGCATCGTGATCATCCGCAGGTTCAAATCCCGGGAGGGAATCTTGCCGCATGATTTCATCCCAGTTTTCTGCTGAGATTTCCAGCTTGCATCCGCAGTCTTTGCGGATAAAGTCGATGCGCTCCGGTGCATAGGTATCCTCCACCAGTGCCCAGGCGGCACCGGCCTTCCAGATGCCGAGCATGGCAACGATGGGAAGGATGCCTCTTGGCAGACGGATCAGAACAAAATCTTCCTTTCTGATGCGCTGCTCCTTCAGCCAGCCGTATACCTTTCCGGATATTTCATCCAACTGGGAATACGTCAGACCCTTGGCATGAAGTTCATCAAACAGAACAGGGATATCAGGTCCTTTCAGGGCATAGTCCTGAAGTCTCTCAAGTACTTTGTTCATTCATATCCTCCCTTTGGACAGTGGCTTTGACGTTCAATTGCCGAAAACCGATCGGGAAATCTGCCGCACCGCCGGAAATCAATCTCTGTCTCTGTTGCGGCAGACTTGTCAATGAAACAAATTATACCATTGTTTTGTGCTTATTACCAGACAGAATGTTTCTATAATTGTGTAACACATCGTTTCTATGGTAACAGTTCACGGGTCGACGAAATCGGAATCCCCCAGGATATGAAACTTTCTACAGCATGAAGAGTTCTTATCTTGAAACTAACAACCTTATTCCAACCGGGTGCCTAAAGCATTCCCGTTTCTTTCAATAAGCCTAGCCAACGTGATTGACGCGTTGTTTTTTTATTTTTATTAAACTTGATTAAACAGTACAGGGACTCAATACTGGTCATTTGCCGTAGAAGCTTTTGTTTTCATGCAGTTATGAGTCAATGCCAGGCCGAGATGATTAAGATAATGTAGAAGAAAGCATAGCGAGGGTAATCCTGAAAGCTGTTCGAAAAGACATGGGGAAACTATGCCCATTTGGCGATGTGATAATGCGATCATCGCATTGTTGTCATGCCTCGAAGTCTGGATGATCCTCTTTGAACATCGAATGCTATGGATACATAACCGAAAAGAAGGAAGATTTTACTTCCTTCTTTTCATTCTATCCGTACCAAAAGTATTTTCGTTTTCGTCAAGCCCTGAACTGTTACGAATAAAGTGGCTGACCCGGGCATCAGTCGGTTTTCCGGGTCCGTGCCTGTCTCCCCTGTCCCGGGGCCAATACAGACCGCCGGAAAACGGAAATTTCCCGTTATTTCGTCAGCTTATCCCTCAGTCGGGTGATCTCCTCTTCGCTCATTCCCAGCGTTTTCAGAAAGCCGCCGGCATATTCGGACAGGTCGGCCGTCTGCAGGTCCACCTCCGGATTGTCATCCATCAGCGCGCGGATCATCGGCTCCAGCAATTCACGCTGAATCGTCTCATATTTTACCGGTTCACTTTCCTTCGTCACTCCGTAATAGTTCCGGTAGGTGATCATGTAATCCTCTGCGATTTCCTCATAGCCGGCGCCGCAAAGCGCTTCCAGCAGCATACATACAAAGCCCGTTCTGTCCTTGCCTTCCGTGCAGTGAATCAGATAGGGACCGTCGTTATTCAGCATGGCCCTGAGGGCGCCGACCATCTTTGTGCGAAATGATTCGGAACTGAAATTCATATTCATCGCCGCCGGATGAACCTTTCCCTCCTGATACAAAGAGAGGAAATAAGGAGAATTGAAGTCTTCCTGCCCGATATAGCCCTTCATTTTCTCGTCCGTATCGGCCAGATTCAGGATGAAACGGACACCGGCGTCCGCAATGAGTGCATCCGCATAGGGCGCCCGGTTATGCTGATTGTCGCAGGGGGAAGCCGACCGGTAGAGCAGCCCTTCCCGCAGATTTCCCACGCATATGTTTCTGAAATTGGCAAAAATCGCATCGCTTTCGTACAGGCTTCTGTCGTCTCCATAGCGAAGATCTCTTGCTTCCTGGATGTTCGCATATTTTCCGCGTTCGTTCAGGGCAATCCGGGCGGTATCGTTTTCGTCAAGCCCGGCGACGTCCCACAGATCGTCGCCGTAGTTAATACACGCCTTGATATAATCGTATTTCGGATAGCCGATCAGAAGCGTTTCTCCGTTGTGACAGTAGAATCCGTTATAGTACGGAATGTCCTCCAGCGTGTATCCGTTGGAGAAGACCACGTTCACACTGTCCCCAAAGGCGAACCCCAGGTCATTAAGTTCTTCGATGGTAAGCGTGATATAAACGCCGCCAAATTCCAGTTCATGGATTACCTGGAGGCCGGACACCTCAAGTCCTGTTTCCCCGTCCTCAGCCAGTGACGGGACAATACCAACGAGGATCAGAATCACCGTCAGGCACATGACCCATATCATTTCCCGGCGTTTGGGTTTACTCAGGCCTTTCTTCATTTCCATTTCTCCTGTTCACTTTGAAATTCTGGAATCGTTCCGGACCGCGCCCCCCGAAGCATGGTCCACCGTTCCAAACTGCATTATAGGAACATTATGTTTGTCTGTAAAGAGCAAAAAATCACTGCTGTTGAAAAGGGGGCTGGGGGCTGGAGGTGCTCAAACGAAACATCAGTAAAGGGCCGGTTTGCCGGCCCTTTACTCTCGTGGTCTGACAGTCTGAATGTTGTCCCTGACTTTGAAACCGCTTTATAAAGGGAATCATCACCCGTTTTTCACAGAATAACAGCCATCAGCTGCAGGTAAGCCTTTGTCTGGAACAGCGCGGCATTTCTGATACGGACGCCTTCTACCGGGAAATGTACAGGGAGTCGCTTTCCTATGAAGGCAATACGGACGAGGAAATCTATCTCTCAGACTATAAGGAGTATGACATTGGCGGCTTTAAGGTTTCGGTTGGCAGCGTCAATGCCTATGATGAGGCGGCGGCAAAAGAGCTTGCTGAGCGCATGAAGAAGATCATGCCGCAGATGAAACTGTCGGCCGGTATGGACCTGTCCTTTGCTATGGTCAGCATTAAGCGCGACGATCTCTCGGCTACCTGGCTTGTGCCCGCTGAGGAAGAGGAGGAGGCGGTGCTGGCGGCTGCCTCCTGGGGGCAGGCGGACGTTGATGGCACCTCGTACATCATCCGGCCGTCCATGTCCAGAAAGGCCGACTTCATTCCCGGGATTACAGAGGTTTTGAATTCGGCTTGGAAAGAATAGTCAGAACGGCATTTGTGAATGGAATTTCAGACAATCTCCCTGCCGGGATTTAAACGACAGGGGACGGATAACGAGGCGATAGAGAAATGGGTCATAAGGTTTGCTCAGGAGCAACCGGCAGGCGGACTCTTATCTGTTGGTCAGATATCCTTATAAATTGCAAATATTTTCCAATAAGGAACGTAAATAAATGGTGAAAAATGCTTTCCCGGATCTGAAAAAGGCTGTATAATGGGTCCGCAGGGACCGATAATACAGACGTATAAACATGTCCCGGGAGGTACTTCACATGCGTGACAACAAAATCTATCAGGTAGCGACGCTGCAGGCGCTGGCACTGGGATACAGCCGTCCGGTGATTTCTGTCGGTGATCTGCTCCAAAAGGGCGATACCGGTCTTGGAACATTTGAACATGTCAATGGGGAAATGATCGTGATGGAGGGATGCTGCTACCGGGCGGACCAGAACGGGCAGATCAGTCAGGTCCCGATGGAGACAGGGGTTCCGTTTGCCGCGGTTGGCCGTCTTTACGGGGATCAGCAGTGTGTCCTTGAAGGAATGACGGATCTGGAATCGATTAAGACGGAACTGACCAGGAAGATTGAGGAGGACTTCGGACTCAACAGCATGCATGTGGTGCAGATCGACGGGGAGTTTGAAAAAGTGGATGCCCGTTCCGAGGCACCGTACGTATCACAGCATATCACGCTGAAGACCATTCTCGGCGAAACGCAGAAGGCGTTCGTGTTTGAAAATATCCGCGGATCGCTGGTAGGCGTTTACTTTCCGGACTATATGGATGGCATCCAGATGCCGGGCTGGCATCTCCATTTCCTTTCCGAGGACCGGACAAAAGGGGGACATGTGTTTGACGCCTGTCTGAGGAGGGGAACGGCGCGGATCGATAAGATCACCCGCATTGAGATTGAACTGCCAAAAGATGCAGCGTTTGATACCTATTCGCTTAAGCAGGACCTGATGGCTGAAATCAAATCCGTGGAGTAAGAATCAGCGGAAATGCGCAAGACTGGAGAAGAATTCCGGAAACAACGAAAAAACCTGCTCTTGAGCAGGTTTTTTTGTTTCATGGAACCGGTGTTTACCGGAAGAGGCGATGATCAGGGATCAGAGGGGGAAATATCAGCGGTTCCGGTCCGGCTGATGCGGATATTGGTCAGCACAACCTGATCCCCCGTCAGTGCGGCATAAATGCAGTCCGGTTCATCCTTTATCGCGGTAATGCTGGAAAGGGCGATCCCCTGATTCTGGGTGCTGACCGTAACGGTATTCTTGGCCCGCCGGATCGACACGGTACAGTCCATTCCGGCCTGATTGACGGCTTTCCAGGTGTTCCAGTCCTGGAATTCCTGTGTATGATGGATTTCAACACTGTTCTCGACGTGGGAATCGGAATCCCAGTTTTCCCCGTCCAGACGGAGCAGCAGATATTCCCGGTATCCTTCGCCGCCGATCTCCCCGTTCGCGGAGCTGTAGAGGACGACAAACGGACAGTGCCAGATCAGACGCGCGGTGGGCAGACTCTTTGTATGGAAGGTGAGGGTTATCTGATCCTCAACCGGGATTCCGCAGGTAGCCCCGGTACGCCAGCCGTCGATCTGCACGTTGGGAATATCCCCCTCAGGCATGCCGGCGATATGGCTGATTTCCTCGGCAATGCGGGGAATAAAGTCTGCCGTGATGGTTTCCCCGTGCGAATCCACGCGAATGTTGGAGAGGGTGCAGTGTTCGCCGGTCAGGGAGAAGTAGGAGAAGCGTGTGCTGTCCGGGAAGGCGATGATGCTTTGCACGGACCGGTGTCCATCCGAAATGCGGATCATGCCGTGATCCCTGAAACGAACGGCTTCAATCTCATAGGGGGTAAGACCGCTGTCGGCATTAATTGCTGCCCACTCGCTTCCGTCTGAGCTGAGCACACGCGTCTGAATCTTTCGTGCCTGCCCGCGCTGGGTGTGGCCGTCAAACCGAATCTGCCCGTATTCCAGATAGCAAAGGTCCTGCTGTCTGGCCGGCTCCTCATGTACCCGGGCATCCAGCGCATCGAACAGAATCAGAGAGGGCAGGCTTTCCTCACCGGAAAATTCCGGATCGGCTTTGCTGAACAGACGGATACGGGTAATCTGTTCGGTGATCTGAAAGCCGACGGTGCAGTTGTGATAAATGCTTTCGCACTGCAGACGGTTAATGAAGGTTTCATCGGGTTCCTGCGTTTCCTCCCGCAGATGGTATTCCGTGTCCTTATCCAGCAGCTGAAGCATGATTTTGGCATAGAACGGGTCAAACTGCGTTCCCTGGCCTTTCACCAGCTCCTCACGAACGATCTGCTGGGGCAGGGGATCCCGGTAACTGCGCTTGGAGGTCATGGCATCATAGGAATCGGCGACGGCGATGATTCGGGCGTATTCGGGGATATCCTCGCCTTTCAGCCCGTCCGGGTAGCCTTTCCCGTCGTACCGTTCATGATGATAGTGGGCACCGATGCTCAGGTAGGGAGACTGCTGAATGCTGGAGAGAATCTGGTTGCCGTAGACCGGATGCATTTTGATCTCGGCAAATTCCTCAGGGGTCAGCTTGCCTTCCTTGTTGAGGATAGAGTCCTTGACGCCGATCTTGCCCATGTCATGGAGCAGGGCGGCAAAATAGATTTTTTCGCATTCCTCGTCGTTCTTTCCTGCTGCACGTGCAATCTGCAGGGAATACTGTGCCACACGGGAGGAGTGACCGCGAGTATATTTATCCTTGGCGTCGATGGCATTGGCAAGTGCCTCCGCCGTCTGTTCAAACATCGCGTGTTCCTTTTTCTGTGCTTCCCGGTAGAAGTTGATTTCCTGCACGCGGGCCTGTTCAATTTGTTTTGTCATGTCCTGCAGAGTGAAAACATAAAGCAGGGCGGACATGGCAACAATGGTGAGATTATTCAGCGAGATGCCGTAGAAAAAGACCTGCAGGATGGAGGCGATGATACAGGCGAGTGAAAAGAACAGAATGGAGCGGCGTATGCTCGGGGTCAGCTTTTCTGAATACTTGAGGTTCGCGGAAAGCTGAAGGACAAAAACGGAAAACGGAATCAGGTAAGAGATAATGAAGCCGGGAGCCCTTTGGTAACGGTTCATGGAATCAAAGGTATAGTAAAACCCTGTAAACTGGGAAAGGATGACAAGAACCATTCCGACCAGGGTCAGGACCCCGGCAATCTGAAGTCGTCGGGGAACCTGTTTCATTTTTCCCTCTGTGGTGAACAGGTCCTCCAGGTAAAGGTTAAAGCTGTAGATGATGACCAGTATCAGGAAAAATACAAGAAAATTACTGATGCGCACGCCCCACCAGCCCAGCGGACTGGGATCACCGCGGAAAATATAGGCTCTGCGGTCGGCAATCAGAAGAAACATGGCGCTTAATTCCAGCAGTATGAGGATTCTCTTCCGTTTGGCAGACATGGTATTGGTCAGGAAGATGAACAAGGTGATGACACCACAGATGCCGATGAGCACAAGCATGATATCGGCCTGAGTCTGTCTCAGATAATCCAAGCACTCACATCCTCTCAGCAGGGAGTCGTATCCCTGACGGGGTCGTTTAAGTTATATTCGTTTTCAGAATCATTTTCTGACATAATTACTTGCTGGGTCAAAATATGCAATGTATTATAGTGGCTTTTCTTAAAAATGTAAACGGATTAAAATATGAACGGAATTCCTGAAGAAACGGAGTGTTACGGTTCACGAATATTTCGAGCGACATAGATAAGTTCGTAAGAGTAAATTCTACTCCTCGGAGTCTTGGGGGTGGAATTGTGTTTTGCAATTGAAGAATCCGTGAACAGTAACGAAAAGGAAGAAGAAAGAACGTGCAAAGAAAAAGACGAACATGCTATAATAAATTGAATTCACTTTATGAGCAGGCCTGGCGCAGTGTCGATTTGTCAGGTAGGAGTACAGGAAATATCACGGTACCCAAAGACTGAGCTGCGGCTCATTAAGGAGGAAGAATTATATGAATCATTACCAGTTTGAAACCATTACGCGCGAGTTTTCGAAACGATTTGGGAAAATTCCCCGGGGACAGGAGCGCCACTGGAATGTTTTTTTCTTTACGTTTGATTCCAATGTGCTGAAAGTGCATCGGCGGTTTCCAAATGCCAATGATTACAGACTGCGGGAAGGGCTGCTGATGGCACTGCATACCATCAAAGGACGTCTGGATGGTGTTGAGCCGGATCTGGCGAGTGTTGAGAATAACGAGAACCGGCTGTTTTGCAATGCGATTCTTTCCGGCTGTGATCCTTTTTTCAGTGAGGAGCTGAGGCAGAGGGTGGCAAAGCAGGTGCCGGATCTCAGTCGGGAGGACGCCGACAGGGAAGGAATCTACGAAGAATCCGTGAAATGTCTCGTCCGTATGGTTGAATCGGTTGATTTCTGGACGAAGCGCGGCGGGGCAAATGGGTATTTTGACATGCTTGAAATGGAGATCGGAAAGAATGTTCCGTATGATGATAAAATGAATTTTACCATGGCGCTTTCCGAATGATCCGTTGGTGGGAAAGACGGAATCATCGACGGGCAATGGACCAAATCTGTCGGTTCCTGCCCGGATGGGCCAGGTCCTTTCAGAGTGGACCGGGGCCGGACATAAGCAGGTCAGTCTGCAGCAGATGATTGGAAGAAATGAAACATTTCAACTGGTCCTTTATGCGCCGATTCTCAGCGGAGTCAGGCCCGCCGAGGTGACAGAAGCATTTCACCGGAATACCTGGGAACATGCGGCGGAGGATGTCCGGATGGAACAGGACCGGATCTGTCCATTACCGATCCGGTGGTCGTGGAAATGTTCTGCTCCGGCTGCTGGCACGATGACCGGGAGACCGGTCCGAACGGCGGCCGCCGGGATATTCTTGTTGACCGGGCCGGGGAAGAAAAGCTACCGGAAAAGAGACTTAAAAAAGTGAGACAGAACGAAATGAAGGAAAATAAAGAACAGATTAAATGCTTATACGGAATTCGCGCACTGGCGTGTCTGTGCGTCGTGTGCTATCACTACTGGTGCGTGTTTGTTTCGGATGCAGGACTGGGCAGGGAGATGGAACCGTGGTATCCGGCTTCCAAGTATTTCTTTGAGTACAGCAAAAATGCGGTGGAGATGTTTTTCCTGATCTCGGGCTTTCTGATCGCCTACCATTATCGCGACCGGATTTTAACGATGTCGTTTCCCTCCTATTTCAAACGTCATTTCGGGAAACTGATCGGGGCATCCATTGTGGTCAATCTGTGGGCGTGGGGAAATGCGAGGTTAATGACCGCCGGCGGCTTTGAGTCAGCACAGAGGCCGGTAACCCTGCTCAGAATGATTCTCTCCGTCCTGATGATGAACACGGGCTGGTTTACCTCTGTCAGGGAGACCGGTTTGCCGGTCTGTTCAACCATGTGGTACATCGACATCCTTTTCCTGTGCTATTTGCTTTATTTTGCCATAGTCAAAATCGGGCGAAACTGAATCGTTTACCTGTGTATTTGTGCCGGCATGGTTCTGGTGGGAAAAATCTGTCTGGATGCCACACCGAATCTTCCGTTTCTCTGGGCCCTGAACGGACGCGGCTATGCACCGTTCTTCCTTGGTGTTCTGCTGTATGAGTTTCAGGAACGTGCGCCGGAGAAAGTCAGACGAATCGTGACATGGCTCTGGTCAGGCTTTGTGGCGGTCTTCTTCGTCTTTCACATGATCGTGGGGTTTGAACGCGTATTCGGGGTATTCGGCACGATGAACTATGTGCGCTATTTTGAATTTGTCGCAGCCCCCGGAATTCTGCTGGCGGCACTGAATCTGCCGCCGGTACGGAATGTTTTTTTATGGGAGCCGCTGTGCATGCTGGGAAGTTTATCAGCCGAGATTTATTACGTGCACAACAATGTGTTTCAGGATTACTGGATGCTCAACAGGGCAACCGGTGAGAGAATCAATCTTCTTGCGCCGCCGATGTTTCTCCTGATGGTGGTCAGTGTGATTCCCTGGGGCGTTCTGTATAAATTCCTGCGGACCAGGTTTTACGGAATGCTGCCGGGAACGGAGAAGAGCAGGTGACAGGGAGCACCCGAAAGCCGCGAAAAAAGGCCGGGTTTGATTTGAAGTGGAGGAGAAAAACATGTTCAGGGAACTGGTAAGAAAGAGACAGGCAATTTCCCGCGAGGAGTGCATCGAGATACTCAAAAAAGAACCCCGCGGGGTTCTTTCCGTACTCGGGGATGATGAATACCCGTATGGAATGCCGATGAATCACTATTATTGTGAAGCAGATGGGAAAATCTATTTCCATGGGGGAAAGAATGGCCATAAGATCGACGCAATGAAACGGCATGAGAAGGTTTCTTTCTGCGTTTATGATCAGGGCTTCAGAAAAGAAGGAGAGTGGGCGCTGAATATCCGCAGCGTGATTGTTTTCGGCCGGATTGAATTTGTCGAAGATCAGGAAAAAATGATGGAGATTTCCCGTCAGCTGAGTTACAAGTTCACCAGGGATGAACAGTATATTGAAAACGAAATCTGTCATGCCGGACCAAGGACGCTTGTGTTTGCGCTTGTCCCTGAGCATATGACCGGGAAACTGGTGAATGAAGCGTAAAAAGAACACTGCCGGCAACAAAGGATTAGCCCTGTCACGCAGCGACAGGGCTAATCCAGGCCTCATGCAATGCTCACTCCGGCAAATGACAACGGTGAGGCCTGCAAAGAAGACGGAATGATGCAGATCAGGCGCGGACTTTATGCCTCAAACCGGGACACGGAGAGGCCGCTTTTTATGGACTGTCTGGCTAGATCGCCTTCGTCAGGCCTGAAGGATTAATCATTGACTCCTGCGATTTGCAGGAGTCTTTCTTTTCAGCTGCTCAATTCTGCTCATGCAGAGCAATTCCTTTCAGAATGGCATCGCGGCTGCGCTTCCTGGGATCGATAGAGATGCGGATGCGGCGGACGGCTAAAATGAACAGTCCTTCCAGGATAAAGTAAATGATGGTGACCGCGATAAGGGGAAAGAATGCCTCATAGGTGCGGCTGCGTACGATATCACCTACTTTGGTCAGGTCCTGTACGGCGATATAGCCCACGATGGCAGTCGCCTTGATAAGGCTCACGATTTCCCCCTGATAGGCCGGCAATACATGCGGGATGGCCTGGGGCAGGATGATCTTGAAGAAGGTGTTGAGGTTTGTATGCCCCAGAGCATAGGCCGCTTCATACTGTCCGGCGTCGATGGTGCCGACGCCCATTCTGAGGAGACTGAGGACGGAGGTGCCGAAGGTCAGCGTGAATCCGATGACCGCCACAGCGATGCCGTTGATCTTCATGGATCCGAAGATGATGTAATAGAGGATCATCAGCAGCACCACCATAGGCGTGCCCGTGATCAGCCAGGTAAAGAAGCGGGTCATTCCATTGGCAAGCAGATTTCCGTTCCGGCAGAGCATGAATACCAGGAATCCGAAAACCGTGCCGAACAGAATGGAAAGCAGGGTAATCAGCATGGTGGTGAGGATGCCTGTCTCAAACAGCTGCCAGCGGTTTTCACGGATAAAGGTCCTGTCGAAGCTGCCGCGAATACTGTCCCAGATTCCGGGGGTTTCATCCGGCACATTGTCCCCGGAGGAGACGGCAGACGTCTCTGCGGACGACGGGGCAAGCAGGCTGTTAAGATCGGCTTTGCGTAAGGCCAGGACGATTCCTCCGTTGTAGAATGGATCGGAGAAATGAATGCTTTCCTTTCGCTCCTCCGTGATGGACATCGGGGAGGCACACATGTCATATTTCCCGCTGACCAGACCGGAAATACCACCCGCCGGATTTGAATCCACGACGACGGGGGTATAGCCGTAACGATGACAGAACAGCGCTGCAAGCTCGATTGCCAGACCGGCAGGTTTTCCGTCCTTGATATAGGAGAAGGGCATGGAGGTGGAGTTGGTTACCACGTTCAGGCTGCCGTTTTCACCGGAGAAGCCGGTGGAGAGGTCCACCACTTTTTTGGCCTCATCACGTCCAAACCACTTGTCCAGCAGGGCAGCCATGGTGCCGTCCTGCTTGATTTCTGCCAGCATCTGGTTAAACTGGCCCCGGATCAGGTCTGCACGACTGGAGTTTTTTCCAAAGCCGAATGCATAATCATCTTTTTTTACCATCTCAGGCAGATAGGTGATTTCCGGCACTTGCTGACACATTATCCGAACGGTCGGCTCATCTCCAAGAAAACCATCAATCTTGTCACTGATCAGGGCGGTTAAAACATCGCTGTTGTTATTGTAGTAAAAACAGGGACTGTTTGGAAAGTTCTCCAGAGTAGGCGCATCGAAACTGGTACCCGTGACGATGCCCATGCGCTTCCCGTCCCAGGCTTTGGGACTCAATGTTCCGACAGATGCGGACTGTGTGCCGGCATCTGTTTGATTGTCAGCATTGGCTGGAGAGGGGGAATCGCCCCGCACCATAATGCCCAGTTTTTCCTCATACAGGGTATCCGAGAAAAGAAAATGATCGGCAATATCCGGCAGATACTGCAGGTTGGACATGATGACATCAATCTTCCCGGTTACTGCGGCCGGAATGATTCCCGCAAAATCATAGACCTGAAAGGAGAGCTCCGCGCCCAGCCAGGCGGCAAAGCGGTGGGCCAGCTCAATGTCATATCCGTTCAGCGAAGTGCCTTCATAATAGCTGTAAGGCGGAACGGTGGCGGTAGTGCCGACGGTCAGATGGATGTCGGACTGGTCGGGAACCGGAATATCCGGCATTTTGTCATTCTTTTCCAGCACCCAGCGTCGAAACATGTCATCGAGTGTTCCATCTGCACGGCTTTCAGCAATAAAGCGATTGACCTGATTTTCAAGATCGGGTATCCCGGAGGCGGGGGATATTCCCACCACAATCTGAACCGGGTCTCCCAGGGTTTCCTCAAGCAGATGTACGCCTGTCTGACCGTTGTCAATGGCCAACTGCATTTGTGTATGGTCATACACATAAGCGTCAATCTTGCCCTGCGCCACTGCAATATAGCCGATGAAGTTATCCGTATAATAGTCTATGTCGGCCTGTGGGAGGCATTTCCGCACGACCGGCTCTGCAGTAGCACCCTGACTGACACCTATTTTGATGCCCGGCGAATTCAGCTGCTCAGCTGAGGTGATAACGGATTCAGCTTCTGCAGCGCAGATGGTGAGGACAAGAATCGTTAACAGCCAAAACAAAAGTCTTTTTTTCATTGAGTGCTCCTTCAGCCGAAGCTTGAACTCTGTACCGCTGATCCTGCGGTGAATGGTTTTGAAAACGGCCATTTATCCGGTCAGTTTCCCCGGAGATCCCGTCTGATCTGTCTATGTGGTCTTTTCCGGCCCGGGGAAATATCATGCGAAAAGTCCTGAAATATGCTGCCATTTTACACTTTTTAGGATGAAACGGCAAATCACCCAATACAGGCTGACAAAGCTTCCCTGTCGCTGCTCGACAGAGGACAGGCCCGGCTGCTGGCAGACCCCGGTTTTTCTGCAGATGCTTCTGCCGGAAGAGAAACAGGATGTTTTCCGGTTTCAAAAAACTTTCTGAAAAAAGTATTTCTGACCCCATTTTTTTCATCCGGTCCTCCGAATATAGGAGCAGAGAGATATCCCGGCATCCTCCGGAAAGCATTCCGGAGGAAATCGGAACGGCATAACGTACGCTGTCTGAACAGACTTATGAACCGGTGATCTCTGAACATCTGAAAAAATGGAGGAAATGAAAATGAAAAAGTGTATTGGAATGATTCTTGTGGCTGCCATGCTGATGCTGGCAGGAGCAGCTTTCGCTGAGGGACCTGGCGGAAACATGGGCGGGATGCCTCCGATGCAGGGCGGACCTCAGCAGGGGAATGCCTCGCAGATGAATGGCCCGGCGCCAAGCGATCAGCAGGGGAATGCCCCGCAGATGAACGGTCAGGCCCCGAGCGATCAGCAGAGCAATGCGCCGCAGATGAATGGTCAGGCTCCGAATGGTCAGCAGCCCGGAAATGCACCCCAGATGAATGGCCAGGCCCCGAGCGATCAGCAGGGGAATGCCCCGCGGATGAACGGTCAGGCACCGAATGGTCAGCAGCCCGGAAATCCACCGCAGATGAACGGTCAGACCCTGAGCGATCAGCAGGGAAATGCGCCGCAGATGAATGGTCAGGCACCGAATGGTCAGATGCCGATGAATCCGCCACAGATGGATGGAAACGGTCCGCAGATGAAGATGATCGACTTTGATGCCATGGCAGAAAATTCGGTGATTTCGGCTGAAACGCTCGAGAAAATCAAGGCGTATATGGAAGAGAATAAGCCGGCGGAGATGAATGCTCAGCAGCCGATGAATGGAATGCCACCGGAAAAACCGGAGACTGACGGTGAGAAAACAGATGCAGATCCTGAGGTAAAAAATGGCCTTCTGGAGGATCTTCTGAGTGCCGGAATTATAACACAAGAAGAATATGAAGCACTGAACGCTGCACAGTAAAAAGGCTGAGGAACGTATTGACAGATACGTTCCTCTTTTTATTGTTATGGGGATGAGAAAAGAAAAGCAGACAGACCATTACAGCCAATAAACCGCCCAATCCATGCCGGAAAGGATGGCTAAAGATCAAGCTGGGCCATAGCTCCGGGTAAAAGGATGTAATCATGCAGCAACCAGTAAAAAAAGTTACAGGAAACCGGAAGGAGTATTTCGTATGTTTATCAGAACTCACTGACGGTTCTGAAATGATCCACCTTACATTTGCTGTCGTCTTAATACAAAAATACCGATGGAAATGGTATAATTGTTCCAAGTGATCTTGTCAAAACAATCAAAGAATTCCAGAGGGTAACAAGATGGAATACTATCCCGAGAACAGAATCGGACTGGTCGTCAAATCGGCCGGTTCAATCGCAAAATGCATCTCAATCATCCGTAAATATAACCCGATTTCCATGGCTGAAATCAAAACAGCTATCGAAAACAAAGCTTTCGTATTTGACTGTGAGTATATCGATGATGCAGGTGTTCGAAAAGTCCGTCGTTGCTACGACGAGCTTGTAAAAGCGGGAGCCACCGTAGAAATCTACGCGGACGGAGAACTGGAAACTCGTGAATTCATTTCGAATTTGCTGAATTCCTAATCGTACGATAGAGAAGCAAATTCAGAAACAGATTGATGAAGAAGTTGCTGCTGAAGGGGATGATGAAGAATAACTCATACTTTGTGACCAAATTATACTGCACACTGCATTAACATCGTGCTTTCGTACGAAATAGCCCATTTTGGAGCCGGTTATCCTGACAATTATGGTGACATGATTGTCATGGCATATATAAACACCATGCTCCAAGGCACCGAGACCTGGGGCACAGCTGCACACAAACCCTGGTTTTATTTTTTGATAAAGACAGCATTTAGCCATACCAGATCTTCCCGGCCTGGTATTGTATCATCAGTTTTGAAAAACTCGTGAGCCGACAGTTCATCGATATCCTGCAGCAGATCCCTCAGCAATGGTTCTGTTAAATAAGTGTAATAACGGCCATCCCGCATTCCGGAAAAGTCTCCATGTTTAAATGACATAAAGAAGATACCGCCGGAATGAAGATGGGAAGATAACTTTTGAACCACGTCATGGAGAGTTTGTAACGGGAGATGAAGCAGTGATGCATTTGCCCAGATTCCATGATAACATCTGTCAGGAACATAGCTGACGAAATCTTGATGGATGGCTTTCAGTCCCGTAAACTGCTCGGTTGCTTTGCACATTTCGGCAGAGCCGTCTACGGCAGTAACCTGATAACCGCGCTCTAAAAATGCTTTGCTGTCACGGCCTGAACCAGAACCAAGGTCCAAAATGGTTCCGTGCGCAGGGATCAGCTTCATAAAGTGATCTCGTATCGCAGTCATATCCACATTTCTTGTTTGCCGGACATACGCTTCAGCGTTGTTATCGTAATACGCAATCGTTTGATTCATTTGCGTCCTCCCTCTCAATTGGGTCGTGCATCCTGGCATTTCAAATCACTCAGAGGATAAAGCACGATGCGTTTCGCTTTTACCAGCGAAACGCGTCAATTTGCTCCTGTTATCCGATGAACCTCCGGTTCCCCTGAATCCTCTCGTCAAACAGGGAATCTGTAATCTTCCGAGCGGTCAGGCTAATGCAGCAACAATATATCATGGAATTTGGGGGATTGGAAGAGAGAATCCGACATAAACTGAATTCGGACAGTGATACGTTATCTTAACAACACCCGCCTTAAGACTGAGGAGCGGGGGAGTATGTTGGCTTATACCATCTGCCTGACTTTTCGAGGACTGTTTCCTGGAATGGTATAGGGGAAGTGGAGAGAATGCAAAATCATTCACGCATATGGAGGAGGTTTTAACCGGTGCTTCAGCGAATCTGCTTAGCTGCAATGATCTCTTTTCTCTTGCTGATCAGCTGTGCATATGCCGATCTGGATGATGAAAGCGACTGCGAAAAAAGGATGAATGCGCTCGTTTACAGCGTGGTTCCTGAGAAAGCAATTCTTTGCACAGATATGACAAGCATGGACATTCGTACGGGCAATGGGATTATCTACGTGATTTCCAGGGAGGAGGAAAAGTACAATTTTCTGATTCTCGAGATCAGCCGGAGCGAGATCGAATCAGTGAAACATTCCGCAAGGGCAATTTATCAGGATCGGGGAGTCCCTGAATTATCTGTTGAGACAGATGGAGAGGTAACGGCAGTGTATCCAACCGGCGAGAGGACTACCTTTATCAGGAATGGGGATAACTGGTTTTTAAGCGGATACAGCGTTGTGACAGAGGAGAATGACATCCTGAGCATAGGTTTTCCGGATCAGAATTATGCAGAATGCATCGAGATGGATGAGGATGGCGTCGTAAAGAAAAGGACAAAATTGCCTTTTGCGTTCAATGGCTCGCTCTTGTTTGAACAAGTAGATGTTCAGTCACTGCCCAGAAGTCTGACTGAAATGAGGACCCCTACATGATGTGGGGACCTCATTCGCTTTTGCGTTTCCACTCTGAAATTCGTTCTTTTTCAGGATGAAACAGTGGCTTTTTCAGTATTGACTGATCTGGATAACCGAACATACAAAATAGCCATGCAGGAGCATTTCAGCTCTTCCATGGCCGTTCTTCTTTTGCTCCGCCCGAAAGGTCAGTTCAAATTTGGCTCTCTCCGAATCCCTGATTTGATCTGTCTTTAAGCGTACTGAATGCCTGGCCGAAACAAGTTTGTAGAGACCATGGTCTTGTCAGTGAATGAGGGAGAAGGAATTGATTCAGAGGACCATTTTCCTGTATAATAACCGTGGGATTCTTTGCGTTCATGCAGGGGATTGTTCTGGATATCTGCCGAAAGAAACGGCCCGGCTGCACTGCAGCACTTTGTCAGGTGTGAGTACAGGAAATCAGCGGAGCCGAGAGACCAGGCTGCGGAACGGGCTCGACGCGCAGCGTCGATTTGTCAAATGTGAG
>DGWH01000089.1:0-23820 GCA_002395225.1 Christensenella sp. UBA4263 | reverse complement strand
CGATTTGTCAAATGTGAGCATCAGAAAAGCCGCGGTGCCGAGAGACCAGGCTGCGGCATAAAGGAGCACAGTCATGAAGATCTTTATTTATCATGTTTACGCCCCGATCTGCTTTGACGGCAAGTGGTCATACGGAATGGGGAAGCTCCGCAAAAAACTGATAACAGATGAACGGCCGAAAAACTCGGCTGCAAAAAAGGAACTGCTCAAACGGGCGGTGGCGACCATTGACAGCGGAACGTATGACATCCGGGGACGATCCGGCAAGTATGCGGTTTTTGAAAAAGAAACAGGCAGACCGGTCTGGTATATCTATGCCGAGGATTGAATAAGAATAAGAATCCTGAATGAAACAGAAAGCGGCGGGTGCCGAAAAGAGGAAAAAGAATGAACGGGGAAAATCGTACAATTAAAATGATCTGCAATAAGTGTGGAAATGTCATCGACAATGGCGGCTCAAGATGTCCGTATTGTGGAAATGAGATCGACAAAGAGTCGGTATTTCGTTTTAAGGGCTATCAGAGCAGCCGGGAAAAGGCGGAAAAGATTATTGATTCTCCGGACGAGGTCGATCACATTCTGCGCAAGCTGGAAAGGAAACTGAGCGATTTGCCGGTGGCCGGAGGAATGCTTGCCTATATTCCGACTTTTGTTTCCATGCTTCGCAGTTATATTCGTCAGGAGTATACGGCACTGCCGATTGGCACTGCGATCAGCGTACTCAGTGCGCTGATTTATGTACTCCTGCCCTTTGATCTTATACCGGACTTTATTCCCGGGCTTGGCCTGCTGGATGATGCACTTGTTCTTGCGACAGTCATGGCCGGTGTGAAGGCGGATGTGGATGCCTACCTCAGATGGCGTGATGGGAACAGATAGTAAGCTAGGGCTCGACGCCTTGGCGTCGATATGCCGGATGGGTATAGTGCTCGGGCATCGGTGCCGAAAGAGCAGACTGAGGATCATGTGGTGGGCTCGACGCCTTGGCGTCGATATGCCGGATGGATATAGTGCTCAGGCATCGGTGCCGAAAGAGCAGACTGCGGATCATAGTGTCAGCCCGACGCCTCTGGCGTCGGGCTGACTGATGTGAATATGGCTTTCGAGTCCATGCCTGAAGAGCAGAGGATGGCCTGGAGATATCCGGAGCTGCCAGAGAAAGGGTGAGAAGATGATTCTTGATTCGTTTATCAGACGTGCGGAGGATCTCCGGCTGATCACGGTCATGGTGACCCAGCATGGGAAACTGCTGCAAAAATACAATTGGGATGATGACTGCCGCAGAAATATTTACTCGGCATCGAAGAGCTTTACCTCGGCTGCGGTTGGCATTGCACAGCGGGAGGGGCTCCTCAGCATTGATGAAAAACTGACGGAGGCGTTTGCGGAGGACCTGCCGGATGAGGTGTCGGAGAATCTTCAGATGGCCACCGTCCGGGATCTGCTGACCATGCAGCTGGGACAGAGGGAGCCGGCGCTGATGGGCGGAGAACGACCGTTTATCCGAGAAGAGGACTGGGTAAAGATGTCGCTGGCAATGCCCTTTGAAGACCGCCCGGGGACAAAGTTCCTCTACAGCAATGTGGGACCCTATCTGGCCGGCGTGCTGGTCCAGCGCCGGGCAGGATGTGATCTGGTTTCCTACCTCATGCCGCGTCTTTTTGCGCCGTTAGGCATTCGCCGGCCGATGTGGGAACGGGATCCTCAGGGAATGGTTTTTGGCGCGGGCGGGATGTTCCTGAATGCGCCGGAGCTTAACCGGCTGGGCCTTCTGTATCTGCAGGATGGCGTGTGGGAAGGGCGTCAGCTGATTCCGCGCGAATGGGTGCGGGAGAGCACGCGCAAACAGGCGGAAAACGATGAATACGGGTATGGATACCTGTTCTGGATGGGCGAAGGGGATTCGTTCCGGGCAGATGGCAAATATTGTCAGTACAGCATTGTTCTCAGACGGCAGGAGGCGGTTATCACGATCCTGGCGGAATGCCGGGAACAGGAAAAACTGGATCGGGCCATTTTTGATGAAATTGTCCCGAAGCTCGGATAGAAGAGAGGGAAGGATGCGGCCAGGGCGCGGCGACAGCCGGCTGAATCCGGTCCGCTGGCCGGCGGAGAGAGGATAAAGGCGGGACTTGCAGCACGGATTCTGTCAGCAACTTTAACAATAAATCAGGCAATTCTGTCTATTGCGCATCCGGGTGTATTCCTGTAGAATTTGCCTGCAATGAGGCTAAAATAGTGGGCAACTTCGAAATAAACGTGCGAACATGAACCGGAAGGACAGAGGAAAAACGACGAGATGACCGGGGTGCACCATTGAGGCAGTATCGACCCATGCCATTGATCTATGGCACAAATCAGAATCTCATGAATACGGTTCGTTTCACCATGGAGTTTACGGAACCTGTTTGTGAAACGGCCCTGCGTCATGCGGTAGAAGCAGGGATGAAACGATATCCGTATTTCGCGGTAAAGATTGTCAGGTGCGGAGAGAACTGGGTTCTGGAGGAAAACAACAGGCCGTTTGTCCTCTCACCGGAGAATAAAACGGTGTGGTCTTGGCTCAGAGGAAACAAACGGACATCTGGTTGCCTTCGCGTATGAGGGAAATACCGTTTCGATTGATATGAGCCACTATATTGCGGATGGAACCGGCATGACGCCCCTGTTTAAAACGATTGCCTGGTATTATCTGAAAGAGGTCCATCCGGAGGCAGAATTTCCGGGAGCAGCTGAGGGAAATTGCCGGCGAGAAAGCGGATATCCGGACGGTCAATGGGATGATGCAGCTGGATGCCTATCTGGATCAGATGCCTCTTGCGGTGAAACAGCAGACGATCCAGGGAATTGTGGCCAAGAGCCGGCGGCCGTTTACCTTTTCCGTCAGCTATACCGGGCAGGTAAACTGGGGTGGAATAGAAAGATACATCCGGGATGTTCATTTTTATGTCGATGAAAATGTGATTTCCGAAAAGATTGAATGCGAGGTATATACCATCGGGGACTGTTTTTCACTGACCGTGATGCAGCATGGCAGGAACGATTTTCTCGTTTCCGCGCTGGAAAAGGAACTGAATGCCCGCGGGGTTCCCTGCCTTAGGACCGGCGGGAAACGATATCGTTTATGTACATTTCAGCTTGATTATGAATGATTCCGGAAAGCCGGCAGGCATTGTGAGATGAGCGGAACGGCTTTTCCGGGAATATAGAAAATGGAGGAATGGGATATGATTCAGGTTGCAATCATTGGAACGGGCAACATTTCGCATGCGCATATTCATGCGTATCAGCAGTTTCCGGACCGGGTCAGAATCGCCGCGCTGGTGGATATCATCCCGGGGAAAGCACAGAAAGTGAAGGAACAGTATGGACTTGACTGTGATGTCTATCTGGACCATCATGACGTGCTGGGGATAAAGGAGATTACCCTGATGGATGTCTGCACGCCGCCGTACGTGCATGCGGAAATCTCCATCAACGGGATGAAGGCCGGGAAGAATGTCATCTGCGAAAAGCCCATGGCACCCTCGCTGGCAGAATGTGATGAAATGATCCGGGTCAGGAATGAAATGGGCGTCAAGCTTTCCATCATTGCGCAGAACCGCTTCAGAAAGCCCATTCGGGATCTCAAGGCACTCCTGGATTCCGGCATTGCCGGACCGGTCCGCCATGCCTCTGTCAATTCCCTGTGGTGGCGCGGTCACTGCTATTATGACCTGTGGTGGCGCGGAACCTGGGAGAAGGAGGGCGGCGGATGCACCCTCAATCATGCCGTGCACCACATCGACATGCTGGGCTGGATGATGGGACTGCCCAAACGGGTGACCAGTGTTCTGGCCAATACCGCCCATGACAATGCCGAGGTGGAAGACCTGTCGATTTCCATTCTGGAGTATCCGGGGGCTCTGGCTTCCCTGACGGCCTCCGTGGTGGATCACGGGGAGGAGCAGACGCTGACGTTCCAGTGTGAGAAAGCCAAGATCGCAGCGCCCTTTTCCGTCTATGCGTCACTGTCCAAATCCAATGGATTCCCGGAGAGGAACGAGGCACTGGAAAAGGAAATCAGCGATTTTGCGGATGCGCTTCCGCCGGTGCCTTACATCGGGCATGACGGACAGATTGAAAATGTTCTGACGGCCATTGAAACAGACGGGAATGTGGCCATCACGGCAGAGGACGGGCGCAGAACCATTGAGCTGATTACGGCCGTGTACAAGGCCGGTTCCACAAAAGCACCGGTCGAACTCCCGCTGAAGCCGGAGGATCCGTTCTATACCGTGGAAGGGATTATGAAGGCTGTTCCGCATTTCTACGAGAAGGCAAAAGCGGAAATGGAACTGGGAGACGCGGATATCACGGTTGGCAGTGATTACGGAGAGAAGAAGTAAGAACGAGCCTGACGGCAGTGTCGGTTTGGCAAAGGCTGGGCACCGGAAATGAAGCGGTGCCGAGAGATCAAACGAGGAGTTTTCATATTAGGAGGCAGAGCAGATGAAGCTGAATGCAGCAGATGGCATGAATTACGCACCGGTGGGGGAGAAAAAGGCAGTCGTCAAGCCCGGAGAGTTTGTGTTTTCCGCGGCCCGGCTGGACCATGGACATATATACGGCATGTGCAATGCGCTGACGGAGGCCGGCGCGACGCTCAAGTATGTATGGGACCCGGACAAGGAAAAGGTAGCCCATTTCATTAAGACCTATCCGCAGGCGATTCCCGCGGAGAGCGAGGATCAGATCCTGCAGGACAAGGAGACCATGATGGTGGCTGCGGCAGCGGTGACCTCCGAACGCGGTCCTTTCGGCGTAAAGGTCATGGAGCACGGAAAGGATTATTTCACGGATAAAGCGCCGTTTACCACCACCGCACAGCTGAATCAGGCCAAGGAAACTGTGGCCAGGACCGGGAAAAAGTACATGGTCTACTATTCCGAGCGTCTCCATGTGGAAGGAGCGATTCTGGCTGGATACATGGTGGATGCCGGTGAAATCGGAAAAGTCATCAGCGTAACCGGCTTCGGACCGCATCGCCTTGGGGCGGGGAACCGTCCGGCGTGGTTCTTTGAAAAAGAGAAATACGGCGGGATTCTCTGTGATATCGGAAGCCACCAGATTGAGCAGTATCTGCATTTTGCCGGTGAGGAAGACGCAGAGGTGACCATGGCCCGGATTGCCAATTACGCGCATCCGGAATATCCGGAACTGGATGACTTCGGCGACTGTACCCTGACCGGAAAGAACGGGACCACCAACTACTTCCGCGTGGACTGGTTCAACCCGGACGGCCTGAGGACCTGGGGAGATGGCCGGACCTTCATTCTGGGAACAGAAGGATTCATCGAGATCCGGAAATACATCAACCTTGCCGCGGAGAATGTGAGCGGCAACCATGTGTTCCTGGTCAACGGAAAAGGCGAGCAGTATTTTGATGCCACCGGCAAAACCGGATTCCCCTTCTTTGGCGGGCTCATTCTGGACTGCCTGAACAGGACGGAGAAGGCGATGACGCAGGCACACGCGTTCAAGGCGGCTGAGCTTTGCCTGAAGGCGCAGGAAAAGGCTGTAATGATCAAACCGTGACCGGACAATAGAAAGGAATAATATGGCACTTCTTCAGGTAGATTACAAATCGAAAACCATGGCCCGGAAAGTTCACTTTAATGTGATTCTGCCCAGCGATATAGAAGGGTGCAAAGGGCCTTATCCGACACTGTATCTGCTCCACGGCATCTTTGGAAACAGCGGCAGCTGGCTGACCTCGAGCTGCGTACAGCGGTATGCGGAGGATAAGGGCATCTGTGTGGTCATGCCGGACGGGGAAAACGGCTTTTATCTGAATCATCCGGACTACATGAACTGCTTTTCCACCTGGATCGGCAGAGAACTGGTGAGGGCCACACGGGCGATGTTCCCGCTTTCCCAGGAAAGAGAAAAGACCTGGATTGGCGGCTTTTCCATGGGCGGATACGGTGCGCTGCGGAACGGGCTTAAGTATGCAGACACCTTTGGCCGCGTGATTGCGTTTTCCTCAGCCCTTATTCTCGATGAGGCACGGGGCGTGAAGGAGGCGGAGGGACTGACAAAAAATACGCCGTATCTGCGCGCCATGTTCGGGGAGCCCGACAAGATTGCCGATTCCGATCTGGATCCGGTTTTCCTGGTACGGAAGCTGAATGAGGAAGGAAAATTCATTCCGGCGCTGTACCTTTCCTGCGGGGAGCAGGATACCCTGCTGGAGGCAAACAAGCGCTTTACCCATCAGCTGGATGAATTCGGCGTTCCCTATACCTGGCGGACGACGCCGGGGGATCATGACTGGGACTTCTGGGAACAGGAAATCCGGCACGTGATTTTGAACTGGAATCCGTAAGCGGCTGATTCGTCCCAAAAAGAAAATCAGACCGGCCCTGTATTTCAGAAATTGAAAGAATGCCTTCAATGGAGGAGCCCCCCTGCTGCTTGAGCGGCAGGGGGGCTCCTTTCCCGGCCTTGTCTTCTCCGGCAATTCGGTAATTATCCGGTGCGGCAAGGCACGGGCAGCAGATACCGGATATATGCCCGCCGTCATGTTCCCGGATATATCCATCATACCAGCTTGTCAATTTCAGGGAAAATGAGGAGGATGCGCCAGGGGTTTCGCATGATAATTGTTTGGAGTGACAACCCCCTATATGATGCCTATTATCTGAACTGTCTGGAGTTTTGATCTCCATCTTCAAGATGACCCCTGTATTGTGATACCCGTGATTGGAAATAAATGGAGTTTTCTAGCTTTTCGTTCGATACATTATACTACGACAATTCAGCCAATCAGATTGGCTCTAATTCACCGGATTTAACCCATGGAATAGTACCGTTCTGGTAGTATTCCTGTACTTTTCTGCTCGGTGTTCCTCCGCTTGTCGTATCGCATATATCTGAAAGCGGTTCCCTAATCCAATTCACTTACGATTCTCCATCCTTTGAGTCTAATTTAGCTTGTACTGCTTGCATATTGAACGGAACTCCATACAAACGCTTTAGTGGTGCTGCAAGCGTTTCATCAATGTTGTGTTGTAACTGTTTCGTCTGTTCTTGCGAAACCTCAAATACGAATGAAAAAGCCTTTTTTGTTTTTCCATATTCAGCAGTAATAGAAAGATTGTAAGTGCCAATTTTCCAGAACAATTCATTCATCAATTCCGTTTTTGCTTCTTTATAAGCCTCTGTTGTAGCGTATTGCTTAAAAGCGTCATTGTATGAAACTTGAGGGCTTCCAATATGCTTGGCTTCATTTGTTAGTTTATCGACGAAATTTGAGAAGGATCTGTATGCACTATTGTCTTTATCAGCGAATTCAGTAAAGGCACAGTAATATGATCAGCCTCAATCCGAAATGGATGAGCAATTTCATTTGAGAAAGCACTATTTCCAACAAATTGGAGATTTGTGGGTGATGTAAAAGCTGACCAAACATAATTTCTTTGACAATGATCGTGTTCTCTTTCAACTTTTGCAGATATGTGTTTAATTGATATGGGCTTGTTGAGTGCTTCATATACACTTTCAACTTTGATGTATGAACCACTTTGGTTGATAAATAAGTATGCAGGTTTGGATTGCAGTGATCTGGCATTTACGGAATCCGGTGGTGTCAAACGCCGGAAAATGCTTCATGTGGTTGCGGATGGTATCCGACTGTGAAAGCCATGCCTGAAGCGTTTCCGGCCAATGAAAGGAGAAGACGGAGCGGGAACGGTATTTCACATCCTGGTAATCCGTGAAGCGCGTCAGCTGGCCAGTCGCCTCATAGGCAAAGCGGATTTTATAATCCATAGTCACATAGCGGAAGGTACTGTTTGCATAGCGCCCAGATTGGCCTTCGACCACGGTGTTTTTGCCCAGCTCGTCTTTTTCGCTTCGATGACGCCCACGGGCTTGCCACCGACGAAAAGAGCATAGTCAACCGGCCCGGTGCTGTTGGGATATTCCCGTACAGCAACACCGAGCGAAGCCATGGGATTCACATTGCGTAAATCCTGCACAATCCAACCAGACTGCTCAAGCCGCGCATCGATCAGCTGCCTGGCTTTCTCTTCCGGTGTCATGATGAAGCTCCTTTCGTTTCCGTTGAGCTGCAATCTTTGTTACTTGGTCCAATGAATCAGCCATTGCCCGCCGTTGTTGCTGCCTTGCCGCGCAACAATGCCGGCCGCTTTCATTCCATCAATCGCACGCTGCACGGTGGCCTTGGATAGTCCGATTTCTTTCCCGATCTGCACAGCGGTGCTGTGAGGATTGCGGATCATGCAATCCAGAATCTTGCCTGCCCGCGCCTGGTTCTTTTCCGGCAGGGAAGCAAGCAGTGCGTCTATCGCCTGTTTTTGAGCATCAGTTGATGCTGAACTTGTCTCTTTAGCATCATGTTCAGCATCATTTGATGCCGAACTTTGATGCTGAACCTCATGCTCAGCCTCTTTAGAGGGGATAACCACCCCAAATGGATCGGTCTCAAAGGGCTTGCGGTGAAGACTGATGCGGAAGGAAGTGCCCAAAATCCGTCCCTCACCCACCTGTTCTTTAACCTGTCTGACCATATTTACTCCGCTGATTCTGTACAAGTTTTGCTTGCCCGGCTCAACTGTGGCGAATTTGAAGCCGTCTCCCGGTTTCAACGCCGCTTTGCCGCCGCCTACGTATATTTCCACAACGTCAGGCTTGCTCAGTCCCTCATACGCCGCCTTTGAAAGATTAATCGTGTTTTTTCGTGCTACGATGAAAATGCTCCTCTCAGGATAAACCCTTGTCATGCTGTCCAGAATGCTCATTCTTTTTTTCTCCCCACTTGCCGATTCTCTGGCGCTGACACCATATTTGCACTAAACGGAAAAATTAGCAAGTCGATTTTGAAAAGAAAACGAACACAGAAGAAAGATAGACGGACAAAGGCCGGAAAAAGATGACCGACAAAAAGAGGAACCCCGAAGGCTCCTCATGCTTTTCTTTTGACCACCAGGATTCCATCAACAATCCTACCCATAACTCTCCCACTGCCAACCTGCTCTTTCATTCGTCCTGCTATCATTTTTCCGTTGATTCTGTACATGGTTCCCGTCTTATGCCTGGTGAATTTGAAATCATTTCCCGATTTTAATGCCACCTTACCGCTTCCTATGTAGATTTCCAAGTCAGTGGGCCTCTACTCCCTGGCTAGCTTCCAGGAACATCTCAACCACAAATTTTTCTCTCACTCACTCGGTATGAAGGTGCCGGAAGCGTAGCCAAAGTAGCCCCTCGGCGTGTACTCCCCAGCGGCAACTCTTCTCTTGTACATCTCATGCTGCTGGATGCTCTTGCGTTCCATCTCGACCTTAAAGTACATATAGGCGGCTGTGAGAACCGTTGCGGCCATGGAGTCCGCTGTGAACATATCCTCGTCCACGAACACAATGACTTCTCCGCTCCCCATGAGCCGTAGCGTGTCCTGCATGTCGTGGTGTCGTACCCATGCTCTAATGCTTTCCGAAATGATCATCCCCCTGACCTCCTCGTCCAGCCCGCCCGCCGTTCTTCGCTCCTCCTGTTCACCTGCCTCTCTTTTCTCTTTTGTTGGAGAATCGGTGGCGCAGGAGAATGTAGAAAGGAGCCGATAGCGGCTGTTTTTTGTAGGTCAGGAGACTACCTCAGGATTTTGTACATGGGAAGTGGGGAACCCGAACTTCTTAAACTTTATAGGCTCGCAAGGACAACATGTGCAAAATAAAGCACCAGAATATTTCTTGTGCTAATGATATCAAGCTGCATTCAAAAGAGAAATGGTTTTATTGCACCCTTTGGGGACGGAAATAAATTGTCAGTTTCCATCCGTATTTTTGACATGTAATCACCTCCGCGCGAGCCTATATTATAGGCTCGCGGTGGAGATGTTAAGTGGATATTTTGTGGCATAAAAAACAATGAGAAGCCTTTAAAATAAAGGCTTCTGCAAATTGTTCGGACGAATTCTGTATAAAGCGAGCCTATAAAGCTAAAGAAGTTCGGGGGGAAAGAAAAGATTGTGAGATTCGGACGATGAAGCCAGAGCTGTGATCGGGCAGATTGGCTCTGATCCAACTCAACATCCTCAACATAATTAGCTTTTGATGATAAATGGATGAAAACGAAATCAAAAAGCCCAGCCGCTAACCTGCTCGCCGTAAGCAAGAAAGCGACTGGGCAATCTTATTCTGTTCTGAATCCTCGTTCCTCTACAACTGGAATCATCCGGCTGTCCATATTTTCGATACGGACGTATCTTCCAGCCTTTATGCTCATGATTAGCGCTGACTCTATCCCCGCCTGCGGTCATGCGTCTTATAGTATTCAGCCTTATCCCTGTACATCGCTTCATCCGCACGCTTGAACACTTTGTTGTAATCGGTGTCGATATCCGGAACAAATGTGGTATAGCCTTTGGAGATTGAAAGCGGCGTCCGATATGCCGTCTCCGTCGCGTTTTCTTCTATCAGGCATAGGTCCAGCCTGGCAAAAAGGGCATGCATATCGTCGGAAGAAACATTCTCCTCAACAGCAATGAACTCATCACCGCCGAAGCGGTAGATGTTTTCTTTGCCAAACACTCTGATGAGCAGGTTGACCGTGTCAACAATCGCCATATCGCCGCATTCGTGACCGCAGGAATCGTTAATAGCCTTCAGTCCGTTCAGGTCGAATACGGCCACGGAAAACTCGGTCAACCCCGCGCTTATTTTCGATTCGATCTCTTTGACCCTGTCGAAGTAAGCCGCCTTGTTTCCGATGCCGGTCAAAGCGTCCGTCACACTTATTTCGCTGAGCCTGCGGTTTGCTTCCGCCAATTCCTCCGTGGTGGCTTTGATGAAGGTAGCCATGCGGTTGATCATGGAAACTTTGCCCTCAAAGCTATGGTTTGCCATCTTGATTTCCTGTTCCGGATGTGGTTTTGGCGCACCTTCCCGCATAGCCACGATGACCTGCGTGACATTATGCTGATTGACCTTCCCTTTCGTGCGCAAAAACTCACCGGAGGTATAAAAGCCGGATGTGGGCGCAACGATCTGATACGGTTCCGTTTCCTTCCCAACCTCGGCGTTGCCCCAGAATGTGCGCCTTGCCGCGCATGAAAAAACAGAAATACATTCCGGCGAAAACTGTAATAACTCGTTGCCGTACTGCCACGCTGAATCGAGAATCGTCCACGGGTCGCCATAGGCGATACGGGCGGAGACATTCTCGCTGATATCAGCTGTCATCGTCAGAGAACCGTCCGGGTTGCTTGCAATCGGGGCGCGCATAATATCGATGCCATTGTAGTGGTACAGGAACGGAAACTCCAGCGTATTATAGAAGAAGTTTTCATCATTCCTGATGTGCAGGTATTTATAATACATTTCGTAGGCGGGCCTGCCGTTCAGTTCCTGAAGAATCGCTCCATCCGCCGCTGTTACTTCCAGGTTTAAGCCCAAAGGTTTCCAGCCCGTGAGAAAAGATGATTCGAGGTGCATCTCCTCACCGCCGAAGAGCACGAATACGATGCCCTTCTCCTGGTAACCTCCCAAAGAGGAGAACACGCAAGCGTCGTTCCGCTCCAAATCTTCACTGAACGCGCCGCCGCCAAAGACCTGCACTCCTTCCGGAAGGTTCGACAAGCCCTCGCAAAGCGCTGTCACCGACATGCCGCGGATGGTGACGAGCATTTCCACGCCTTTTACCCATGGACGGCGTTTGACCTCCTCGCACAGATTCTCAGTCACCAGCGTCTGTGACTCTGCGGTAAGCGGGTATTGAAGCACTTCCACCTTCGTGGACGGATATTCAAACATTGTGCATACAACGGCAAATGAACTGCCCGAAAAATCTCCGTTCAAAATGTTTCCATTGGAGGAACAGCCGACAATGACGGCCTCCGGCATCTGTGCCTGAAGCAAAGCGCAGCTTCGTTGGATGGTTTCCCGGTCCAGGATCTCCGTAAAAACCTGAAGCAAAAGCGTCGAACAGAAATTGCTTTTGTACCATTGCCGGATTATCCTGATCTCCGCTTCGAGCTCGCTTTCTTTCTTGAATGTGAACTGTAATTGCTTCATGCGGCATCCTCCTTCTCGATCTCAGTTTGTGCGGTGCGGTCAATTGGAGTCTTTACCCCAATTTGCCCCCGGAATTATCACGGAGCTTCCGTTGTTTTATCTGTGCTACACAGGCATTCCCAACTTTTTCCCTTTTTCAACGCGCACTTGTTTTTGTACATTTCCTTATCGGCACGCTCGAAGACAGAAACTACACATGGATCATTTTCATATTTCGCCATGCCGCAGGCTACGATGATTCCGCTGGTACGAGCCGCCTCCGCATTATGCATATTTACTTTTTCGAGCAGTTCATCAATGCACGCATAGTCTCTTTTCTGCGTGATCACCGCAAACTCGTCACCGCCGACCCGAAAAACGGGGCTGTGCTTGAAGATATCACAGATGATCCTGCATGCGTCACGCAGGTACTGATCTCCGGCATGATGGCCAGAGGTATCGTTGACTTTTTTCAGATCGTTCACATCAAAAATCACGATAGCAAATGACGTTTGACGATGATTCATAATCTGACGATCCAACCGTGCCTCCATCTCCATATACGCTTGCATATTTTTGACTCCCGTCAGCGCATCAATGTTCGCCTGGGACTGTGCTTGAACGAGGCGGCTTTCCATTTTCTCCTCCTGCCGAACCTGCTTATCAATATCATTAAGCCCAACAATCAGACGGAGGCCCTCTTTTTCCTCGACCATCGCGGCTATCATCTGGACATGCAACGGCTTGCCGTCCATCATGATGCGGTAACTCCATGTGAAGATACCGCTTTGTTCAATTTCTGCCAGCACATTCTCTTTCGTGAAAGCGGCGAGGAAACGATTCAAATCCTGTGGATGTGCGTAAATACAGGCATCCTTCCGCACTGAGCTAAAGAAGTCCTGTCCTTCCTTAGCCGTGCCAAAGCTCTCCAAATAATCATCAGTGGAGCTGAATTCCCGATAACGGCTGGTCTGGGGATCAACGTCGTATACGACAATAAAGTTCCCGGTTATAGCCTGAAGTCGGGCATAGATCGCAGCGGTATCGCTAGCCTTCTGAAAATCCTCCTTCGCGCGGGTGTTTTCCCTCTGCAGGCGAAGAATATCCGTCACATCCTGGCAGAAGCCCTGCAGGCATAAGCGCCCGGAAGCGTCGGTGTATTTCAGCTTGGTGGTCCAGAACTGACGCTGATTCCCCGCAGCGTCCGGCACGTCCTCAAAGAAGATATATGGCTTTTCCATCATGAGTGCCGCCTCATCATCCTCCACGAAATGTGCCGCCGTCTCTGCGTCGAAAATTTCCGCGTCTGTCAAACCAACGACTCCATCCGGCGTTTCCTTATGCGCGTATTCCGCGAAAGCCTGGTTGCACGCCAGATAGACGCCAGTCTCAGCATCTTTCGTAAATGCCATGCCTGGAATGCTGTCCAGCAGTGAGGTGATCGTCTGATTCAGCGCTCTGATCCTTTGGGCTTCCTCCAGTCTGCGCCTGTACTCCTCCTCGTCGTTCGTCACCCCAAGAATGATCCTGTCCCCGTCAGTCCCGCTGACCATTGTCGCTCTGAGGTTCACGGGCACGGTCTTTCCATCCATCTTCAGCCGGTAATGATAGATGAAAAGCCCGTTTTCCCGGATCTCGCGCAGCATGTTTTCCTTCGTGAGAATGCGCAAATGTCGCTCAATATCCTCAGAGGGGATCGCTTTCGGAGCGTCCAGCACAACATCGGCAAAGAAATCCCCCCCATATGTGGCCAGCCCGAAATCCGCAAAATCTTTTGACGGGTTGTACTGCGTATAGCGGCCCGTTTCAGGATCTACCGTATACAGGACAATATAGTCCGGAGACAGCGCGGCAATCCTCCCCAGAGCCACCTTTTCCTGCCGAAGTCTTCTTGCCTCCTCCAGCTCCTTCATATGTGCGTCAATGATGCTTACACCAAGGATGAGACGATTTCCGCCATGCATCCGTGTGATCTTCATATTGACATACAAAGGTGATCCCGTATCAATCAAACGGTAGGTAGTTGTGAACGCACCCTGCTTTTCAATGTCTCTGAGAACCTTCTCTCTCGTGAACAAGGCAAGGAACGGTTCTCTGTCCTCCTCATAGATTCGGGTCATCGTGTCACGCCTTGCTGACTCAAAGAAGTCCCGGCCATGCCGCACAACAGACAGTTGTTCATCGCCAACCTGAGAGGAGTATTCTATGTAATCATTTGTGTCCAGGTCGATCACATAGATATTATAGTAGTCTGCGGCAAGAGCCTGTGCGATATCGGCATACGTTTCGCCTTTGCCCGGTTCACTGACAGAAAGCACGGCAATTGCCACCGACTCTCTCCCGTTCACTGGATTCTTTCCGATAACCCTCACGAAAGAACGCACGACTGATCCGTCCCGCATTTTCTCATCGACAAATGCGCGGTTGTTATTGTCTTTGCTTTGCTCGATCGCTTTCATAAAACTTGAGCCGGGGCCATCCAGGGGAACAGTATATTCCTGATCCGGATCAGACAGGTCGAAGCCAAAAGCGCGTCTCATGAAATCGCGGAAGGACTGATTGCTGCGTATATACTTTACTTTGTCTCCTCCGGCATTGACTTCCATAATGCCCATAGGAACTGTATCAAAGGTGTTCTTTGTCACGCTGTCATCCAGATTCGCCAGGAAAGACAAGTCGAAGAGGTCCACTCGTCCGATGCGTTCAAAGTAACTGGATTCCTGCGGGTTTTCTCTAGGAATCAGTGTGTTGCTCTCGCGCAGCGCCTTGAGCGTTTCGAATGATATCGGCTTACTATAGAAAAATCCCTGCAGCTTGGAGCAGCCGATTTCCCGCAGGAAACGGACCTGATCTTTGGTTTCCACACCTTCACATACGGTGTCCACACCGAGGGAAGTCGCCATCTTCATCAACTCGGTCAGAATGATTTTTCCGCCGTCCCCCTCGTCCAGCTTCCGCATGAAGCTCATATCGAATTTGATCAGGTCAAACTGAATGCTCTGAAGCACGTCCAGGGAGGAATAACCGCTTCCGAAGTCATCCATCCACACGGGGAAGCCGAGATTCCGAAACCTTTCAACCTGATCTTTCATAAATTCAAAGCTGCCGCCGATGACGCTCTCTGTAATCTCAATGGTGATCAGCGACCGATCAACGCCTGCTTCGTCAACCCGTCTGCGGATTTCTTCAACGATGTCGCAAGCGTCAAAATCTGAACGCGAGAGGTTGATGGAATGGGGGACTACATAAAAGCCTGCGGCTTTTTCTTCCTTCATGGAATTCAAAATCTGCTCTACCATATACAGATCCAGCTTATAGATCAGTCCCGCGTCCTCCAGAGCCGGAATAAAGTCGGCCGGGGACAAAAAGCCTTTTTCCGGATCGATCCATCTTGCCAGCGCTTCCACATCGCAAACCCGTTCATTGACAGCGCGGATGATCGGCTGCATATACATCTGAATCCATTTTTCCTCGATCGCCCGATCAATATTCTCGATGATATACTGCCTTTTCGCAGCATCTTCACTCAGATTCTGGCTGTAATAGTTTACAGCCGTTTCATATCTGCCTCTTAATTCAGCGCAGGCCATCTTTGCTCTGTCACATGCGATACTGGCATGAACTTGTTCACTCTCCGCGACATAGACGCCGATATGAACAGGAAGGTTCTTCCCTTCGTTCAGCTCCCGGCACTCTATGAGCAGCTTTTTCAGTTTATCCTCCAGTCCGGTTTTTTCCGTCTGGACGGCGAAGTGATCAGAGCTGATTCGACAGCTATGCTCATTTCCAAACGTGTCTGCCAGAATCTTCGCAAATGCTCGCAGCAGCTTGTCGCCCTCAAGGAAGCCGTACTTCTTGTTAAAGAACTTCATTCCGCTGAAATCCACATACATCAGTACGGGTGTGCCGCCATTTTCACGAACCCTGTCCCTGCCTGCTTCCGCCAGATCGAAGAAATAGGACATGCTTGGGAGGCCGGTCAGATTGTCATACTGGCTGGCTTTCACCATGCTGTTTTCGTGAAGCGCGTTGCTCAGGGATTCAGTCAGTTCTATTCCCTGTTGGCCTTGTCCTTCTCTGTAGATGCCCTCATCAGAATACCAAACATGTGCAAGACGAACTCCATCGTCGGTAAATACGTGCTCCCCATAAGCATGGATGATGCGATAATCGGAACTGTCTTTGATCTTTGACCGATATACGACTTCATATTGCCCTCCCTTCGTGGCAAAGCGAAGAGCGGCGTTGGCAATCCGGGCAGCATCGTCAGGATGTGTGTCCTTGTACATATTGTTATCCATGTCGAAATAAGCCAGAGCGCGATCATCGTATCCAAACAGCTTGCAGAATCCATCCGAAAGCACAAGAGTTGAAACCCGTTTGTCAACGAATTGATAGACGGCGAACGGCTGTCTCAGGCGTTCCAATGTGGACTGTTCCTGTGTGGAATAACTATATTTCTTCATTTGCGGCTCTCCTTGCTTATGTTCGCTATGGGAAACTCTTTGCATAATACATAATTATTTTACAGAAATTTATGGTGCTGGACAAGTGCCAAAAATAGAAAAATCGAGGAGTTCTCGCCGGCCTAATCCAGACACCACAGATACTGTGCCTGCAAGCTATGCTCCCCGCAATCTTTGTCACAGGACAGTCGTCCGCATCAATATAGATCTCTCAATCCATAAGGAGTGTTCCTTACTTTCAAGGATTGCTTTTTGCCCCCACCTAAAGGTGGTGGTTTTAACCCCCGAATAAAATAAAAGCTCCTGCGTTATATGTGAGGCTGATGAGATTTTGCACGTTCGTCCGAAAGTGTGCGCAATATGATAACCCCCGCATCTGCATGGTATCGTAGAGGCGGGGGTGTTGGATTATTTCAGCATCTCCAGTATTTCATTTATGCGTTTTTTTCCACTTCCGTTTGTTTTCGTACATAGCCTTATCCGCACGGCACATTGTATCGCTCACTGAACTATCCTGCTCAGGGTCATATTCCGCGAAGCCCATGGCCACATGTACCTTCTCCCAGCGATCTTGGGTCGCTGCGCTGATCTCTTCCTCTTCCCGGGTCATCTCTTGAACTAACGCTTCCCTGTTCTGAAGATCGTCACCCATCAGCACCACAGTGAATTCATCGCCGCCGATTCGGAATACGGGACTGTGCTGGAAGGTTTTACAAATCAATTGGGTAGCGTTCTTGAGGTAGATATCTCCCTTATCGTGACCGTCCTGGTCATTGACGGTTTTCAAATTGTCGCAGTCGAATACGCCGATGGCAAGTTTAATCTGTTCGCCTTGGTCAAGGCGTTCCTGAAGGGCATTAATGTAGTTGTCGAATCCGCCTTTGTTCCGAACATGCGTGAGCGCGTCGACATACACCTGCTTGTTCAGGCTCTCCACCATATGCTGTTCTTTGATGGCTTCCTTCTGTGCACGGATGCTGATCAGTAAGAGAATGAGGATGATCAAGAGCACAATTGCTATGAGCATCATGATGATGGTCAGGTTATCCTTGATGAAATCAACAAAGCTTGTCTTGGCATCTTCAGTGGAGTAATAGGTCAGCGCCGTGTGAATCGTGCTGTCGGGAACTATTGCGGTGGTTTTGGCGAGGATGGAGTAGAGCTCCGTGTCGCCTCTTCTCACGGCAAGGTAATAGTCCATATCCACGCCAGTGTAGACCGTTGTAAGATGGAGCTTTTCGCACTGCTTGGCGATATTGCTGTACCGATAGTTGCTGATGATTACGCAATCTGCTTCGCCTGCAGCAACGCCATCTAGTCCCGTCTGCGTGTCCGGATAATACTTGACCTTCCAGCCGGGGAAATAATCCAGCAGGAACATCTCATAATTGGTGTTGCCCTCGTTGACGCATACAGTGACATCTTCTTTACGGATGAATTCCTTTTGTTCTGACGCACGTACTACCGCGTCCATCTCTGTGGTCATCAATGCCGGCGTCATAACCACACCAAGCGATTCACTGTCATTGGGGGTCAGGTTAGCGGGGAACATACAGTCAACCTCGCCTTTTTGAAGAGCCTCAATCGCAGCAGCGGCGGTGGGGTAGGCTATGGCTTCAAATTGCAGATTGACGTTCTTCATCCCTTTGGAAGCATAATCCAGGTAATCCTTCAGTGCACCAGTCAATTCTCCGCTGTCTTTATCCTTTGCGCAGAACGCCAGATAGCCATCCTGGTAACCTACCCGGATCGTTCCATGTTCGGAGAGCCAGGCAATCTCCTCGATGGTCAGGTACAGATTTGACTCGGTGTTTTTCAGATATTTGTCAAACAGTTGCTGGTCATAGTACTTGTTTTCATCCTGGATCCGGCTAAGAGCAGCATTCAACTCTGACAGCAGATCGGGACGCTGCTTGCTAACAGCGAAGAAGAAATCCGATGAACCGATCTTCCATACGGGTTCAGCAGTTAGAACATTTGCCTGGACATCCATAGAGACAAAGGCATCAAGATCGGTGCCGAGCAGACGCAGCGATTCCTCTTCCGAGGTGGTGAGCTCTACGATCTGCGCCGAAATATTGTGCGTTTCCAACCACTTGCTCAGCATGTCACATTGAACGCTTGCCTTTGCAACGCCAATCCGTTTCTCATCTAAGGAATTGTAATTGTCCGCGTTGATATCAGTATTGGTGGGTGCGATGAAAACGTAGTACGACTCTGTACCCATGGGGATGGACGAGTATAGCATGTCTTTGGCACGCTCTTCCATGTAGGAGATATTGCCCATCATGTCGATCTCGCCGGTTTTGAGCATGCTCAGTAATTCTGACCAGCCGCCCTCCACATACTCGTATGTCCAACCGGTATAAGCGGACAGCTTCTGCTGATAATCATAGGTATAGCCGGAATGGCGTCCAAACTGGTCAGTAATGAAATATGGTGCTTCGTGCCAGCCGACACGAACAGTCTTGGTGGCGGGAGCAGCATAGGCGGGTAGGGAGAGAAGGATCAGCAGTACAGCCATGCAAATTGCTGTGATTTTTCTATTCATCGTTCTCCTCCTGCTCCTGTTCTTTTTGGGGTATACTCGGTTGCTCTAATGCAAACAACTTATCAAATTCTTCTACTGGCATGGGCTTTGCAAAGTAATAGCCCTGATACATCTGGCAGCCCATTTCCAGCAGGGCGTCGTATTGTTCCTTTGTTTCAACGCCTTCTGTCAGTGAAGTGATTCCGATTCTCCCCGCTAGGGCAATAATGTCTTCAAGGATTGCTTCTGCCCGCATGCTCTGACCGGCTTCCTTCAGGAAAACCATATCGACCTTCAGTATGTCCACCGGCATCTCCCTCAGTAGATTCAGTGAGGAGTAGCCGCTGCCGAAATCGTCCATCTCGATGAAGAAACCGGCAGCCTGGAGCGCTCTGAGCGTCTCCATCTGCGCTTTCGCGTTGCTCATCATCACGGATTCCGTGATTTCCAGTCGCAGCTTTGCCGGTTCAAGATCATATTCCCTGACCAGCCGATGCAACTCGGCAGGCACGTCCATCAGATAAGAAATCCCTTGGGGAAATATTGATGGAGATGAACAGATCCATTCCCTCTTGCTTCCATCGGGCAAGTATTTTGCAGGACTCCTGCCAGATGAAACGATCCACTTCCGCAATCATCCCGTTCTTTTCAAACATGGGAATGAAGGATGCGGGAGGACGGATGCCTTCCTCCGGATGAATCCAGCTCACTGGTGGGATGGGGATTGGAAGGCTGAATGTCAATGGATGGCCATTTTAGACAGCTTCGACTTCCTTACTTGAGTCAACAACAGCCCTAGCCATCTCATATGTTTCCGTTGTAATTCCGACCTGAGTGCAAGCTTCCTTCTCGCTGAGACCCTTCTCCTGGATTTTCCGATCCACAAGGTCTACGTAAACCTTAGCTACACGATAATCCGCATACTGCTTCTTCTCCTGCTCATATCTTCTCCCAAGGGCCGTCATATCCAACACCTCCTTAATTCGGTCTTCCTGCCCTGCCGTGATAAAATTTCCTGCTGCTACATACATGGCTGACAAGACAAACGACGTACCTGCGTCATCCGCCTTCTGCATCATCTCAGCGGTATCGATAACCTCATCGATCATCTTTTCCTTTGCTTTCCGACCTTTTTTCGTCAAAGGCAGCACAGCAAGTCGCATCAAATCTTCATCGGTCAATTTCTCACCGTTTTTTATCTTTTCCGTTATCTTTGAAAGCTCAGTGCTTCCATCAATCTTAGAAAGGAATGCCTGCTCAACTTTCAAAGTAATCGCGCCCACCTTAAATGTGTCATTCGCCGATTCAACATCGCATGTATAAATCACGATAATTCTAATCTTTAACGATTGACCTGGCTTAAAGTAGTGCTTTGCAAGTCTTGTGGCATATTCCAGATATTTGATCTTGTTCTCACTTTTGTAAGCTGACTCGTAGTCCACAATCGCATAGGAGTCATCTTCAAGCAAGAACACATGATCTGATATTCTATCCGATGCCTCTATGGTAGGAAGTTCCGTTGGTAAATATGCTTTAATGGCAGGAACATCCTTCACTCCATAGACTGCAAAGGTCTTCTCTCTAAAGGTGTTAGTAAGGATTTTACTAACGATATCCTTTCCTTGGTATGGGCGGTTCATGCCCTTATCCTCATTCATCCTCAACCCCCTCCTTTCAGAAGCTCTCATCAGCGAGTAAGCATACCTCACCTATCTTAAGACTATTGTAAGCCCTTGGCCTTGAAAAGTCAAGGTTTTCCGCATTTCCCAGCTTCGATTTTTCCATTTTTCCATGGGTGAATTGCAAAAGTAACGGGCACAGGTCGGGCGGTCGCGTGCCCGTAAGTCTTACACCAACGGAATCTTGAACATCGTTGCCGTTAGTCTTACAAAATTCCACCTGACTTACATGCCCATTTGGCCAGCCGTTGGCAGGCAGATAGTCCGGTTGCGGTCCGCCGGAGGCAAAAAGCTACATTCCAGGAAGAGATGTCCGTCTTTCCCGCGTTATGATGAAATCCCGATTCGCTACACCTGAGTATGGCAGGCATCTCAGCCCGGAGGCGGCACGGATGACGTAACGCGGGAAAGCAAGCACGTCAAGGTGAACATGGAATAAATGCCAGCCGCTGACTTTCCATATGAGTGCAGCCTCACTTCTGGCTTTTATACCGTGAAAGCACCTGCTTCCTGCATTCTTTTGCAGTTTTCGATATAGGAATAGCTATGCTGAAACATGCCGGAATTATGCCCTTTTTTAGCAGTTATTGTTTTTCCGACAAAAATCGGGCATTATTGAAACATGCCCCGAAATCCTTGATTCAGGATCGCCAAGGCCATACATGCGGGCGTCTTCAAATACGCGAGGAATACCGCTGCCCCATCGCTCAATGATGTGCATATACTGGAACGCCGCGCCGATGGCAATGTTGCGGACGCGGGAATTGCCTTCGATCAGATGCTCAATGGTCAGGTCAGGGCTCAGCCTGCCAGGGGAAGTGACCTCCAAACGGTCATCATAGATCGCCACCTGGATGGAGCCGGGAGATAGATAGGATCGGTGACATACTGCGTTGGAAATGAGCTCGCGGACGCTGTCCATCGGCAGCTCGTAAATGTCTTCCCGATAAACGTCCGCAATGCGGGAGCCCAGGTTGATATGCTTTTTGACAAAAATCATGGCGTCTTCGATCTGCTGATCAATCGGCCCTCTGGCTTCCTTCCTGTCCAGAAATACGGCGCGCGTATTCCCTTTGAAAACAGCCATCTGTATAAAAGCATCCGGGA
Organism: Christensenella sp. UBA4263; assembly: GCA_002395225.1. Lineage (GTDB taxonomy): Bacteria > Bacillota > Clostridia > Christensenellales > Aristaeellaceae > Ventricola. The sequence continues at coordinate 1,982 of DGWH01000089.1, read as the reverse complement.
ACAGCGTATCTATATCGCCAGTCAGCAGCTTCCAGGCATAGGTGGGGAGGTATTTATCCTGGAAGTGCACAAGGATTCTCCATTGAATCAGCTGGCTGACGGTCACCTTTTTCTGAGAGCGGCGCTGCTCGTCGTTTTTGCATAGATCAAGCGCGTGCTGATACATCCTTTCGCACAATGCGTCGATCTCGTCCGGCGTGACTTCTTCTCCGGTTACCTGGGTGGCATAGTAGCTCTTATTGGTTCCCTCCAGCCGAAGTTCTTTGATCAAGTACGGCTCCGCCTTGCGGGTCACTCCGGCGATGCGGATGTACGTGCCCTCCATCATGCCGTCTGCCCGCAGATAATACGGCTTATCCATGCCGGGAAGAATGTTCGCGACAATGATCTTTTTCCCGTCAACCTCTTCAATTTCCATGACCGGCACCAGAGATGGGGTGCAAGCGTCATAAATGCTGTTCGCAATGGCGTCGTATTTCTGGAATACCTCGTCATCTGGGAAGCCGATCACATCCCACGTCTGATTTTTTACGCCGAAAATCAGCTTGCCTCCCGCTCCATTTGCAAAGGCAACGGCAGATTTCAGATACTTTTCCCGTTCCTGTGGAATATCCAGTTTATACTCCACCGTAACATGCTCGCCCTTTTTCAGCTCTTCAAGCGTCATTTAAGTCCACCTCTCCCACAGGAACAAGCTGCCCGGCCTCTGCCTGGCGCAGAATCCGCTGCTTAGTATCATAATCGGCAAAATAGGCCTGCAAGGCGCGCTCTACGACCATAGTCTTGGTCTGCCCAGCCTCGGTGCTGACCTCTGTCAGCTTATGGCAGATTTCGGCGTCTATCTTCACGTTCAGGCACAGATAATCTTTCTTTGCGCGCGGCATAATTGATCCCTCCAATACGGTGTACAGGTGACATCAATACTATACTTGAAAACGCTACACGATTCAATGCTGGATGAAAAATATTTTTTTGCCAGGCTACGCCTGGTTTGTTGTCGTGGTCCAAGTGTAAATCCAGGATGGCATTCACTGTTTTTTCATGATTTCGCTCCGATCATGCACATCATTGCAGATGGTTTTGGGCAAAACATCCTTCCCGAGGAACGAGGTCCATGGAATTTCGTGCACCTTCTATGCTTTTTCCCCATTGGTAAGCCCATTTCAAAGTGCACGAAATTCAAAAAAGCCACCGCGAATAAGGATGCATTCATAGATAAGCCCCACAGATTTCAAACCTTGTTGAATAGGGACTGTAACGACCGGCCATCTCAAACTCCAGACACTTCAGTATTAACTGGAATGCCAACATTATTCAAATGATCAGTGGAGTAAAACAAAACATATGGGGTACTGTCCCGATATATATGGGACAGTACCCCATACATATTTTTAGCATGCGAAATCCCTGAGGATGCGCCGAAAAGACTTGACGGATTTGAAAACTTTGAATAATATTAAGCGAGTCCAAACAATTTGCCTGAAATAAGTGGAGGTTCTCATGGAAAAGGCGAAAGTATATTTTACAGATTTCCGAACGGAAATCGGCGTCAGCCAGTGCGCCAAACTGCAGAAACTGATCCGGGCGGCGGGAATCGGCAAGATTGATTTTGAAGGCCGGTTTGCAGCGATCAAGATGCACTTTGGTGAGCTGGGGAACTGCGCATTTCTCCGCCCGAATTATGCCCGTGCGGTCGCGGATGTGATTCGGGAACTGGGCGGGATTCCGTTCCTGACGGACTGCAATACGCTCTATCCGGGCAGCAGAAAGAATGCCGTTGACCATCTTCGGTGTGCGGAAATGAACGGGTTCAATTCCGTGACCACGGGCTGTCAGACGATTATTGCGGATGGCCTCAAGGGAACGGATGAGGTAGAGGTGCCGGTTCCCAATGGGGAGTTCTGCAAGACGGCACTCATCGGACGTGCCCTGATGGATGCGGATATTCTGATTTCCCTGACCCATTTCAAGGGCCACGAGGA